>DASUSP010000059.1:0-14447 GCA_036375035.1 Candidatus Limnocylindria bacterium | reverse complement strand
CTCGAGAACCTGGTCAACCAGCGGATCTGGACGGTCGAGCGGGACGGCTGAGCGCGTGGCCTGCGTCCTGGGGGTCGACGTCTCGACCACGGCGACGAAGGCGATCCTGGTTGACGAGGGGGGCGGGGTCGCCGGCATCGGCGTGGCCGAGTACAGCGTCAGCGTCCCGCATCCCGGCTGGAGCGAGCAGGACCCCGCCGTCTGGTGGGATGGGACCTGCGCCGCGATCGCGACAGCCATGCGGCAGGCCGGCATCGGTCCCGACGAGGTCGCGGCCGTCGGCCTGACCGGCCAGATGCACGGCGCCGTCCTCCTGGACGCCGATGGCAAGGTGCTGCGGCCGGCCATCCTGTGGAACGACCAGCGAACCGCCGCGGAGTGCGACCTCATTCGCGAGCGCGTCGGCCCGGAGCGACTGGTCGCGATCACCGGCAACGACGCGCTGACCGGCTTCACGGCTCCGAAGCTGCTCTGGGTCCAGAGGCACGAGCCCGGGACCTGGCGCCGGGTCGCGCACGTCCTGCTGCCCAAGGACTACATCCGCTATCGGCTGTCCGGCGCGTTCGCCATTGACAAGGCCGATGGTGCCGGCACGCAGCTGTTCGAGCTCGCGGCTCGCGACTGGTCGCGGGAGGTGTTGGCCGCGCTGGAGATCGACCCCGCGCTCATGCCGCCGACGTACGAGGGGCCGGACGTGACCGGCGAAGTGAGCACGGAGGCAGGAGCGGCATGCGGCCTGCGTGCCGGAACGCCGGTGGTCGCGGGCGGTGGCGACCAGAGCGCCAACGCGGTGGGGGTGGGCGCCGTTGCGCCGGGAGTGGTGGCCCTCTCGCTTGGGACCTCCGGGGTCGTGTTCGCGGCGACGGACCGGCCGCTCTACGACCCGCTCGGCCGTGTGCATGCCTTCTGCCACGCCGTTCCCGGGCGGTGGCACATGATGTCGGTGATGCTGTCGGCGGCTGGCAGCCTGCGCTGGTTCCGCGACGCGCTGGCGCCCGGCGTCGAGTTCGCGGCGCTGACCGACGAGGCGGCCGCCGTGCCGGCCGGCAGCAACGGTCTCTTCTTCCTTCCCTACCTCACCGGTGAGCGCAACCCCCACCCCGATCCGGACGCGCGTGGCGCCTTCGTGGGGCTCACCGTGCAGCACGACCGGCGGCACATGACCCGCGCCGTGCTGGAGGGCGTGGCGTACGGACTGCGCGATGGCCTGGAGCTGATGGTGGCGGCCGGGATGCCGAGACCGACGCAGGTGCGCGCCTCGGGCGGAGGCATCGCCAGCCCGTTGTGGCGGCAGATCCTCGCCGACGTGCTCGGGGTGCAGATCGGCACCATGAAGACCACCGAGGGCGCCGCCTACGGGGCGGCGCTCCTGGCCGCCGTGGGCGCGGGCTGGTTCACCGATGTCGGTGCGGCAGCCGATTCGCTCGTGGAGGTGACTCCCGGCGAGTCCCCGGGCACCGATGCCGGCACCTACGCCGACGCGTACCCGGTCTTCCGCGACCTGTACCCCGCGCTGGCACCCCTCTTCCCCCGGATGTGACGCGCGGCGTCAATGCAGGGCGGCCAGTTCCTCGCTGGTGACCTCGCCCAGCCGCTTGCCGAGGATGATCATCCCAAGCACGGCATCGGCGTCGACATCCTCCTTGCGGACGGTATCCACGATCTTGCCGTGGTACATGACGCTGATGCGGTCGGACAGGTCGTACACGTCGTGGATGTCATGGCTGATCAGGAAGATGCCGAGCCCCTCCGCCCTGAGCTGCCGGACCAGGTCGCGGACCTGCGCCGTCTCGGCCGGCCCGAGCGCCGCCGTTGGCTCGTCCATGATCAGGATCTTCGCGTTGAACTGCACGGCCCGCGCGATGGCCACTCCCTGCCGCTGGCCGCCGGAGAGCGACATGACCGGGACCTTGAAGTTCTGGAAATTGGGGTTGAGCCGGCCCATCACGTCGCGGGTCGCGTTCTCCATGGCGCTGTCGTCCAGGGAGCCGATGGCCAGCGTGAGCTCGCGCCCCAGGAAGACGTTCGCCGGCGCGTCAAGGTTCTCGGCGAGGGCCAGGTTCTGGTAGATCGTCTCGATCCCGTAGGCCTTGGCGTCGCGCGGGTTCTCAATCTCGGCGCGCCGGCCGTTGACGTAGATCTCGCCCGAATCGGCCGGGCGGGCGCCGGACAGCGTCTTCATCAGGGTCGTCTTGCCTGCGCCGTTCCCGCCGACCAGGCCGACGATCTCGCCCTCGTACAGGTCCACGCTGACTCCGTCGACGGCGTGCACGCCGCCGAACGAGACGCGGATATCCCTCATGTCGACCAGCGGGGTGGCGTTCCTCTGGCTTTCGGCCGTCACGATCTCGCTCCTCCGATCACTTCGTCGCGCGCCGGCGGTTCCAGGTGTCGAACGCGACGGCCAGGATCAGCACGATGCCGGCGACCACGTTCTGGCCCGGCGAGTTGACACCCATGAAGCTGAGCCCATAGGCCAGTGCCTGCATGACGAACGCGCCCAGGACGGCGCCGGGGATGGTGCCGATGCCGCCGGCGAAGGACGTGCCGCCCACCACCGCCGCGGCGATGACGTAGAGCTCGTAGCTGTTCCCGATGTCGAGGGTCGCGCCGTTCAGCCGCGCGGACACCACGGCAGCGGAGAGCGCGGCCAGGATCCCCATGATGACGAACGTCTTCAGGATCGTGAGACGGGTGTTGATACCAGCCAGCTCGGCCGCGTCGGGATTGCCGCCATAGGCGTACACGTACCGCCCGAATCTGCGCCGCGTGGCGATCCAGGCCATGACCACCGCCACGCCGATGAGCAGGAGAATGGGCAGCGGGAAGCCGGCCGGGACCTTGAGCCCGCCTGGCGGCTCGGTGATGCCGTGCTCGCGCGCGTATTCGGCGGCGAGGCCGGGCGGCAGATAGTTGCCGTTCGCGAAGGCCGCCAGGCCGAGCATCGCCGCGCAGCCGAGCACTCCGAGAGTGATCTCCGCCCACATCGGCCGCACGGGGAAGCCGAACCGCTGCCGCTGGCGACGGCTGTTCCACAGCGCGGCGACGACCGCCACGCAGCCAGCGACGCCGATGGCCCACGTCGCCATCTCCCCGATGGAGCCACGTGCGCCTCCGCCGATGAGCTGGAACGTGGGATCGAGTCCGGTGACGGCCGCGCCGTTGGAGAAGTACCAGATCGCCCCGCGTATCGAGAGCAGTGCGCCGAGGGTGACGACGAAGGAGGGAACGCCGATGTAGGCGATGATGAATCCCTGGATCGCACCGACCGCCGCCCCGAGGCCGATCCCGATCGCGAGCGCGATGAGCCAGCGCATCGGGAAGTCCGCGCCCATGCCCAGCATGTTGGGCAGCCAGTCGGTCATCAGCATGGCGTAGGTCATGGCGATGATGCCGGTCAGCGAGCCCACCGAGAGGTCGATGTTGCGTGACACGATGACGAGGACCATTCCCGTGGCGAGGATCGCGACCGGGATGGCCTGCACGATCAGCGTGACCATGTTGGCGGGCCGGAAGAACCGCCCGTCGGTGAGGATGTTGAAGGCGAGGAGGATCAGGGCCAGGGCGACCAGCATCCCGAAGAGGCGGAAGTCGATCTCCGTTGCTGCGCCGAGCCCTCGCAGCCGCGACCACCCCGTTGCGGATCGGGTCTCTCCTGATGCCGGTGCCGTATCGGCCACGTTCGCCACGACGACCCTCCAGGCGCTTGGCGTAAGGGTGCCTGCGCCCGCGGAGCTGCCGCGGGCGCAGGCGATCAGGTCACAGCGGCTTAGCTGCGACGACTACTGGCAATCCTCGTAACCGGGATCGCCTTCGGTCACACCGTTGCAGATCTCTTCCTTGCCTGCGTACCACCCGGCGTTGATGACAACGTCCAGGTCCTCGGCCGTGAGCGGCGTCGGCTGCAGGATCAGCGACTTGACGGTGTTACCACCCGGCGTCTCGAAGTCGGTCGGGCTGTTGCCGTCGAGCGGCGCCACCGAGGAATCGATGTCGATCTCGACGTCCTCGATAGCAGTGCCCTGGCACAGCTGGATCGCCACCTGGCCGGCTGCCTTGCCGAGCTCGTTGGCGTTCTTCCAGACGTCGACGTACTGCTTGCCCAGCGCAACGTTGTTCAAGTTGGCCGGGTCACCATCCTGGCCGCTCAGCGGCGGGAATCCGTAGCTCTTGCTCTCGAGCGCCGCGACCACACCCAGCGCGGTGCTGTCGTTCTCGGCGAGGATCGCGTCGATGGTCACGTCATCGGCGTTGGCGGCGTCGATGATCGCCTCCATGTTCTCCTGGGCCGTCTGGGTATCCCACGCATCGGTATAGGTGCCGTAGTCGGCGGGCCAATCACCGCTGCCGCCCTCCGGTCCATTCAGGATCGTGATATCACCCGAGTCGACCTTCTCCTTCAGTCCGGCATCGTCCCAGCCCTGGGGCAGGAAGGTCGAGGCGTTGGGATCGCCCGGATCTCCCTTGATCAGGACGTAGTTGCCGCTCGGCACTGCCTCGAGGATGGCGGCGGCCTGTGCCTCACCGACGCCGATGTTGTTGAAGGTGATGTAGAGGATGTCCGGATCCTCGATGAGCCGGTCATAGGCGATCACCGGGATGCCGCTGTCCTTGGCCTCCTGGAGCGCCGGCAGGACGGCGTTCTGGTCCTGCGCCAGCAGGATCAACACGTCGGCGCCCTGCCCGATCAGGTTGCTCACGTCGGTGAGCTGCTGCTCGCTGCTCAGGTCGGCGTCGGCGGAAATGTAGGTCCCGCCCGCCGATTCCACGGCGTCCTTGATATTCGGCTCGTCCGCAGCCGCCCAGCGCGGCTGCTGGAAGTTGTTCCACGAGACGGCGACGGTGCAGTCCGTCCCATCGCCTCCCCCTGCTGAGGGGCTCGAGCCGGTGCCCGTACAGGCCGCCAGCCCGATGGCCACCACCGTGAGAATCGCTCCAAGCCTCTGGATCCGCATGCCAAGTGCCCTCCAATGTTCGCGGGCCGGGCCCAAGGCCTGCCCCGACGTAGCCTACTCGCTTGTCAATCCCGTCTGTGGTTACTGCACCTCCGTCGCGCTCTCGTCCTGCTGTTGGTGGGATGCCTCATGCGCTTGCCAGGTGGACCTCGCCGACGCGCGGCGCGAGCCATGCGGCAGGGTCTTCGAGGAACGGTTCGAATGCCTGCTCGGCCGCACCGAGCAGGACCGATTCGCCCCCGAGCGCGGCGGGGACGACCCGGACGTGCTCACGTGACGCGGCCAGACCACGCGCCGCCAACCGATCTTCGACCGACGTGATGACGTACGGGTAGATCCGGTCGAAGAGGCTGCCGAGGATCACCACCCTCGGGTTGAAGACGTTGACGATCGCGGCGATCCCCACCCCCAGCCATTCTCCGACCTGCCGCAGCGCCGCGAGCGCCCGCTCGTCGCCGGACTCGGCGTCCTGCAGGAGCCTGCCGACCTCATCGGGACCGCCATCGGCGGGGCGGCCAGAGGCGGACAGCAGAGCTCGTTCTCCGACCTCCGTCTCCCAGCAACCGTAGGAGCCGCAGCGACAGGGGCGTCCGTCCGGGTTCACCGGGATGTGCCCGATCTCGCCCGCGTACCCGTCCGCCCCGCGCAGCGGCCTGCCGTCCACCAGAACGCCGCCGCCGACGCCGACCTCGCCGGCGATGTAGACCGCGTCATCGACGTCCCGTGCGGCGCCGCGCCGATGCTCGGCGAGAACCCCGAGATCCGCGTCGTTGGCGACGGTCAGCGGGACGGAGACATCGAGGGCGCCGGTCAGCATCCGCGCCAGCGGCACCTCGTGCCAGCCGAGGTTCGGCGCCAGCCGCACGAGCCCATCGGTCCGCCGCACGATGGCAACCACGGCCACGCCGACACCGATCAGGCTCATCGAACCGCTCACGCGGGCGAGGAGAGGCGCAGCCAGCTCGGCAAGGTCGGCGACGATCTCGTCGGCAGCCAGGTGCGCGCGTGGCCGCTCGACGCGAACGGAGGCATGGACGTCGCCTCCGAAACCCACCAGCGCCGCCGCCAGGGAATCGACCGAGGCCTCCAGCGCCAGGACGACCGCGCTGTCGGAGCGGGGTCGGACCAGCGGGGACGGCCGTCCGGGCACCCCAATCAACTCGGGACGCTCCTCCGTCACCAGGCCGCCGGCGACCATCTCGCCGATCAGCCCGCGGATCGCGCTGCGCGTCAGCCCGGTGCGCGAGACGAGCTCCGATCGGGAGAGGGGGCCATGAAGGTGCAGCTGGACGGCGATGGCGGCGAGGTTCGCCCGCCGGACGGTCTCGCTGCGCTGGCCGAGCTTGTCGCTGCGCGTCCCGGTGGCCAGTTTGTCATCCTCTTCGTCAAATGTTTGTCGTAGACTCTTACAAGGCGGTGCGAGATGTCAAGGCCGGAACGAGGAGGGGCCCCATGGAGAGCCTGAAGGGCAGGGTCGCGCTGGTCACCGGAGCCAGTCGCGGCATCGGTGCTGCCATCGCGCGTTCCCTGGCCGAAGCCGGGGCGCAGCTGGGGCTGGCGTCGCGCAGCGGCGACAACCTCGGGATCGAAGGGGCGGTGGCGCAGCCTGCGGACGTGCGTGACCTGGCGGCCCTCGAATCGATCGCGGAGGCGACCGCCCAGCGCTTCGGCGGAATCGACATCCTGGTGGTGAACGCGGGGGTTGGGGCGTACGGCCCGTTCCTCGAGCTCGACCGCGACCACCTCGACGAGATGATCGACGTCAACGTGAAGGGGGCCATCTACGCCGTCCGCGCGGCGCTCCCCCATCTCCTGAAGAGCGACGCGGCGGACCTGGTCACGGTCGCCAGCGAGGCGGGGCGACGCGGACTCCCGTTCGAGGCGGTGTACTGCGCGTCCAAGTTCGCCCAGGTGGGCTTCACCGCTGCCCTCGACCACGAGCTGCGCGAGCAGGGCGTGCGCTGCACCAACATCTGCCCCGGCGGCGTGGCCACCGACTTCGCCATGGGGCGCGGCCGCACGCCGGAGATGCCCCAGCTGGCGGGCATGATGCGTCCCGAGGACGTGGCCGAGGCCGTCGTCTTCGCGCTCACCCGGCCACGCACGCATCGGATCCTGGAGGTCGCCTTCCGGCCGGTCACCGAGACATCCTGGGGCTGAGCGGCATGGCGACGCTACGCATCGGCGTGCTTTCGACCGCCGACATCGCGCGCACCAAGGTGATCCCCGGCATGCGCAAGGCGGCCCGATGCGAGGTGGTCGCGATCGCGTCGCGTGACGAGGCCCGTGCCGGCGAAGTCGCGACCGAGCTCGGCATCCCGACCGCTCACGACTCCTACGAGGCGCTCCTGGCCGACCCGAACGTCGACGCGGTCTACATCCCGCTCCCCAACCACCTCCACGCGACGTGGACCAAGGCCGCGGCGCGCGCTGGCAAGCACGTCCTGTGCGAGAAGCCCCTGGCCATGACCAGCGCCGAGGCGCGCGACATGATCGACGTCTGCCGAGAGGCCGGCGTCGTCCTCATGGAGGCCTTCATGTACCGACTCCACCCCTCGTGGACAGCAGTCCGCGAGCTGGTGGCGTCCGGGCGCATCGGTCGCCTGGTCGCGGTGCAGAGCTGGTTCTCGTACTACAACGACGACCCGGGGAACATCCGCAACATCCGGGAGGCGGGCGGCGGAGCGCTGTACGACATCGGCTGCTACTGCGTGAACCTGTCGCGCACGCTGTTCGGAAGCGAACCGACGAGGGTGGAGGGCTCCATCACGCGCGACCCGGTGGGGGGAACGGACACCCTGGCCAGCGCGCTGATGGAGTTCGGCGAGGGAGTGGCCACGTTTACCACGTCGACCCGTGCGGAGGACGACCAGCGCGTGCACGTCTACGGCACGAAGGGTCGCATCTCCATCGGGATCCCGTTCAACATCCCGCCCGATCGACCGACGGAGGTGTTCGTCACGTCGGGCGGCAACCCGCCGACCGACCCGGACACCGAGACCTTCACCTTCCCGGTCGCCGATCCCTACGCTGTCGAGACTGAGCGCTTCGCCGAGATGGTGCTGGACGGCGCTCCGCCGCCGTTCCCGCCGGAGGACGCGATCGCCAACCTGGAGGTGATGGAACGGATCGTCGCCAGCGCCGAGGCCGGCGCCGGGGCCGCCGCCGCTCAGTCGCGAGCGGTGCCGTCGAAGTAGCGCAGCGCCAGAGCGAAGGCCTCCCTCCCGCAGACCGAGCCGATCCTGCGTCCTTCGACATCGTCCTGCGGAATGTGGATCCCGCCGTACAGCCGGGAGATGCCCGCCTGGTCAGCGGCGTCGTAGTAGGTGGCCCACTCGAGCCGCACGTCCTGGGTGGGGCCCTCCTCGTGGAGCAGGCTGCCGGCGGGAACGGTGTAGCCGAACATGCCCCCCGGGAAGTACTCGCTGCCAGTGAACGCGGTCATCACCTCGGCACCGGCCCGCGAGAAGGCGCTGTGACCGGAGACGTAACCGGCGAAGGCTGGCGTGACGAACGTGGGGCGCTGGTAGGGCACCCAGCTCCTGGCCAGGATCCAGCCGACGCCGCTCGTCTGGGTCTGCGGGTCGTCGGGGTTGCCGCGCCACGCCCGGACGGCGATCTCGCCGACGTGGCCGGCCAGCGACGCGTGGCGCTCTCCGGGCGCACTCGACTCGTGGGTGATGACCTCGACCAGGCCGGGCACCAGCGGCAGGCCATCGGGGTGGTAAGAGGCGGCCTCCGGGTCGCTCGACTGCCCCAGGCCGCCCATGTAGCGGATCATCGAGATCGGGCGTGCCGAGTCGTAGTGGGCCTTCAGCCCCCACGCGGCGATCGCGGCGTCGTGGACCGCGCCATTCAGCGCGAAGTAGAGCTTCACGTCCCATTCCAGCCTGTCAAGCTCCTCCCCCGCCCCGCCGATCCGGTGCTGGACGCCGGGCTCATCGGACACGTCGTTGGCGAGCGTGTTCCAGTGGCCCGGCGGCGTCTCGGAGTCCGGCCCATCGGCCCAGAACTCGGCGATGGCACGGTAGAAGTCGCCAGCCGGCACGACATCCGGCTCGTATGGCTCGCCGGTGGCCGGGTTGACCCGATGGCCGCGACCGTCATTCGCCCCCAGGCTGTTTCCACCCATGGCGCCAGGGCCGATGTCGATCATCACCCCGCTCGATGCGTCGAGCTGGCCGCTCATGCGGATGATGTCCACGGCCGCCGCCTTGAACTCGGCGTCGGTCGGCGTGCCCATCAGCGGCGGCGGCCCCGGATCGATGGGCATGCCGGCATCAGACGGCGGCAGGGCGAAGGAGGCGACGTGGCCCCAGTTGGGACCGATGAAGACCTGGACCTTGCCGGGGATCGGCAGCCCGTTCTGCGCGATCTGCCGCTCCAGCGCGAGCGGCTGCCAGTGGTTCGGGTCGGCCATGGTGGCGCCGGGTTCGGCGACCAGCATCGGCTCGTTCCGGGGCCGATACCCGTCATCCACGTAGCGCTCCGCCTCCAGCGAGCCATCGCTGCGTCCGGCGTCGATGGCCGCCTGTGCGATGCGGTTGCCGAGCGCGGCCGGGCTGTCACCCTCGGTGGCCGCGTAGTCGGTGCGGAAGCAGAGCGACGCCATGGTGGCGTCGAGCTCCGCGGCGGCAGTGGCCAGGTCGGATACGCTCGCGTACCGCCAGGTCAGGATGCGGTACGCGGCGTAGCTCATGGCCGCCTCGCGCGCGGCCGTCACGTCGGAGGCCGTGACCTTCTCGGTCACGAAATAGCCGTCTGCGACGGAGTCGTAGGCGGCCCAGGCGTCCCACATGGCCGCGGAGACATGGAAGAGATTCCGGCTGTGCACGGTGGGGGCCGGGATCACCTGGCGGATGAGGCTGAGCGTCTGCTCGTCCCAGACCCGGGCCACGGAGCGCCCCTCGAGGTCCGCGCGCACGCAGCCTTCCCTCACGTAGGGCGGCGGCTGGCCGCAGGATGCCAGCATGGCGGCCAGCGCCAGGATGACGGCGATCGGGAGCACGACGGCCCGGCGACGCGTGACCGTCGATCGTGGAAGCGCTGCCGTCACCTGCCCGAGAATTGCATGTCCCTCCGCGACCCCGATGGCCGGCGGGAGGTCGCCGACCACGGCGTCGGGCATCATACGCCCGTGATCGGCGCCGCTCCCACCCCCTCCCAGGCACGTCCGAGGGACCGATGATGCCCCGATCTCGGCGGCTGCTCGTCGGCGGCGGGGTCCTGGCCGTGGTCGCTGCCGGCGTTCTGGCGCTGTTGCTCCGGCCGACGCCCGGCGGGGGTTCCGCGGCGGGAGGCGCGTCGACGGCGCCCACCTTCGTGGAGGAGGCCGAGGCGGCCGGGATCCAGCACGCCTATTCCGGAGACTTCGCCTTCTTCGTCGGCGGCGGAGTGGCCGCCTTCGACTGCAACGACGACGGGCGGCAGGACCTCTACCTGGCTGGCGGGGCGGGGGCGGCGGCCCTGTACCGCAACGAGAGCCCGATCGGCGGCGCCCTGCGCTTCGCGCGCATTCCCCACGCCAGCACCGACCTGGATCGGGTAACAGGCGCCTACCCGCTGGATTTCGATGGGGACGGGCGCCCGGACCTGGCCGTGCTGCGGGTGGGCGAGAACGTGATCCTGCGCGGCGTGGGCGACTGCCGCTTCGAGCGAGCCAACGAGGCCTGGGCCTTCGACGGCGGCGACGCGTGGTCGGCGGCGTTCAGCGCCACCTGGGAGGGCGATGCAACGCTTCCCACCCTGGCGATCGGAAACTACCTGGAGCTGAACCCGGACGACTCTCCCACGTTCGAGTGCTTGGACAACCAGCTCTTCCAGCCTGCGGCGGACGGGAGCGGCTACGGGTCGCCGCTCACCCTCGCCCCGGGGTACTGCCCGCTCTCGATGCTCTTCAGCGACTGGGACCGATCGGGACGCCGGGACCTGCGGGTCTCCAACGACCGCCACTACTATCGGGAGACGAGCGACGGCGAGGAGCAGCTGTGGCGGATCGCCCCCGGCGAGCCGCCCAGGCTCTACGGCCGCGAGGACGGCTGGCAGACCGTGAAGGTCTGGGGCATGGGTATCGCCAGCCACGACCTGACCGGCGACGGCTACCCGGAGATCTTCCTGACCAGCCAGGGCGACAACAAGCTGCAGACCCTCGCCAATGGCGCCGATGAGCCGAGGTACAGCGACATCGCGCTTCGACACGGAGTGACGGCGCACCGCCCCTTCGCCGGCGACGACACGACCATGCCCTCCACCGCCTGGCACGCCGAGTTCCAGGACCTGAACAACGATGGGCTCGTGGACCTCTTCATCTCCAAGGGAAACGTGGACGCGCAGGTCGGATTCGCCGAGCGCGATCCCAGCAACCTGCTCATCCAGCAGCCGGACGGAACCTTCGCCGAGGCCGCCGAGACCGCGGGCATCCTCACCTTCGCCAAGGGACGCGGCGCGGCGCTGGCCGACCTCAACCTGGACGGCCTGCTGGACCTGGTCATGGTCACCCGCAACGAGAACATCAAGCTCTGGCGGAACGTCGGTGGCGGGGACGCATCGGCTCCCGAACCGATGGGCAGCTGGATCGGCCTTCGCCTCAAGCAGGCCGGGCGAAACCGCGACGCCATCGGCGCGTGGGTGGAGGTGACCGCGGATGGCAGGAGCAACATCCGGGAGCTGACCGTCGGCGGCGGCCACGTGAGCGGTGCGCTGGGCTGGACGCACTTCGGCCTGGGCGGCGCTGACGAGGCGAGCGTCACCGTCACGTGGCCGGACGGCACTGTTCAGGGACCGATGACCGTCCAGGCGAACGGCTTCGCCGTCATCACGCGCGACGCGCCGGACGCGGAGACCTGGAGCCCGCGGTGAGCCGCCCGGAGCGGGAGCTGGTGCGCCTGCAATCCGACCACCTGGAGCTCGAGCTCCTGCCGAAGCTCGGTGGACGCTGGCATCGGCTCCGCGCCTTCGGTCACGACCTGCTGCGGACACCGCAGGACCTGGACGCCTACGGAGCCGAGCCGTTCTTCTGGGGCGGCTTCGTCATGGCCCCGTGGTGCAACCGGGTGACGGCCGGGCCGCAGGAGGTCGCGGGCGGGCTGGTGGACCTTCCCGCCAACTTCCCCGACGGCACTGCCATCCACGGCCAGGTCCACGACTTGGCCTGGGACGTCGCCGGGCCGGGAGCGTTGCGCGTCGCGGCTGGGGGAGATGGCTGGCCGTGGCGCTACGAGGTCACGCAGCGCATCGACGTCGACGGCCCACGGCTGCGGCTTGCGCTGGCGCTCACCAACGAGGACGCGCAGCCGATGCCGGCCGGGTTGGGCATCCACCCCTGGTTCGTGCGACCGCTGGAGATGGAGCTCCATGCCGACCGCGTCTTCTGCTCCAACACCGAGAGCCCGCTCTCGCCCGAGCCGGTCGGCGCGGCCCACGACCTGCGCGCGCTGCGCGAGATGCCACGCGACCTGGACGCGACCTGGACCGACCTGGGGCACCCGGAGGTCGCGCGGCTGCGATGGCCGGCCCCGGGCGTCGTGGCATCGATGCGCATCTCGCCCGAGGCACGCTACCTGTGCGCGGCGAGCCCGCGCAGCGTCCCGGCCGTGGCGGTCGAGCCGCAGACCCATGCCCCCGATGGCCTGCGCCGGCTCGCGAACGGCGAGGTCGGCGGGCTCAGGTTACTGCAACCCGGGTCGACCCTCCAGCTCACCGTCGAGCTTGAGTTCTCCCGCGCGTGACTCCCCCGCGCGCCTACTCCAGGTAGTCCTTCAGCTTCCGGCTGCGGCTCGGGTGGCGCAGCTTGCGCAGCGCCTTGGCCTCGATCTGCCGGATCCGCTCGCGGGTCACGTTGAAGTCGCGGCCCACCTCCTCCAGCGTCCGGGAGCGGCCGTCCTCCAGCCCGAAGCGCAGCTGCAGCACCCGCCGCTCGCGCGGGGTGAGCGAGTCGAGGACGCCCTCCACCTGCTCCTTGAGCAGCTGGTGGCTGGCTGCGTCCGCCGGGGCAACCGAGGCCAGGTCCGGGATGAAATCGCCCAGGTGGGAGTCCTCCTCCTCGCCGATGGGCGTCTCCAGGCTCACCGGCTCCTGGCTGACCTTCATGATCTCGCGCACCTTCTCCGGCGAGACGGTCTGCGGACCGATGGCCTCGCGATCGTCGACCTCGGACTCGGTCGGCTCGCGCTGCAGCTTGTCGCGCAGCTCGCGGATGATCTCGTCGCGGCTCATGCGCCGCGCGATCTCCTCCACGGTCGGCTCCCGGCCCAGCTCCTGGAGCAGGGTGCGGGACACGCGGATCAGGCGGTTGATGGTCTCCACCATGTGCACCGGGATGCGAATCGTGCGCGCCTGGTCGGCGATGGCACGGGTGATCGCCTGCCGGATCCACCACGTGGCGTAGGTGCTGAACTTGAAGCCCTTCTCGTAGTCGAACTTCTCGACCGCCCGAATCAGGCCGATGTTCCCCTCCTGGATCAGGTCCAGGAAGCTCATGCCGCGCCCGATGTACTTCTTGGCGATGCTGACCACCAGCCGCAGGTTGGCCTCGGTCAGCCGCTTGCGAGCGTCGACGCTCTGCTCCACCAGCCGTCCGGTGCGCTTCTCGAGCGGCACGTCCGGCGGAATCGTGGGGTCGTAGCCGAGCTCCAGCAGGTAGCCGGCGTCGTTGCCGTCCTCGATGTACTGCCGCACGATCTCCTGCGACGTCTCGCGCGCCCAGCGCTCGAACTCCATCAGCTCGCTGGCGCCGGCGTGGTCGATGGCCTTGAAGCGGTAGGTGTGGCCGAACAGGACCGCCTGCTTGAGCGCCTCGGCCGGGTCATCGGCGAAGAGCTTCAGGATGCCTTCCGCGTGCATGATTCGCTCGCGGGCCTCATCGGTCAGGTCCTGTGCCCTGCGGGCCTTGGAGAACTTGACCGGTGGCGGCTCGATCTGCTCGCGGCGCCGCCCCACCCACCAGTCGATTGCGTCCCGCGCCACCCGCGGCGACTCCTTGGGCAGGTCGAAGGCGCGCATGGCGGCCATGGATCGGGCCTTCGGCTCCGAGTTGGAGAGGACCCAGGTGTAGAGGTCGGTCAGGGCCCGGCCCGGATCCTCGACCACCAGCTCGCCGAGCTCGATGGCCTTGGCAAGCACCACCTCCTCCTCGGCGGTCAGGAGGGCGACCTTGCCGATCTCCTTGAGGTACATGCGGACCGGGTCGTCGATCCCGATCAGGTCGGCGGCGAGCGCCTCGAGGTCCTCCTCGGCAGCCGCGGTGGCGCCGGAGGGCTTGCGCTCGCCCGCCTCGTCACTCTCCTCGGGCTCGGCGATGAGCGTCGGGTTGTTGTCGGCATCCAGGACCTCGACGCCGCTCTCCTCGGCCTGGGCGTACAGCTCCTCGATCTGGCCGAGGTTCTCCTCAGGCTGCGGGACCACCTCCAGGATCTGGTCGTGGGTGATGAATCCCTCCTCGCGACCCTTGTCCAGGAGCCCCTCGATCAGGCGGCTGTCCTTCTTCGTGGTGCC
>DASUSP010000058.1:0-10377 GCA_036375035.1 Candidatus Limnocylindria bacterium | reverse complement strand
GGTGACCGCCGGAACCGACCCGGCGGACCAGCGGCTCACCCTCCTGCATGAGCTCGCTCACTGGCTGGTGCCGGCCCCGGCGCGTACGCGCCGCGGGCGGGCGCGCACCAGCCACCATGGCGCCGCGTTCTACGCCGCGGCGTTCGAGCTGTACCGCCGTCACGGGATCCCGGACGCGGTGGGGCTGCGCGGCGAGTCGATGCGCTATCCCTCCGCGCTGCGCCATGCCCGGGCGCTGCGCGTCCCCGGCGCCGAGGAGGCGTGGCGGGAGCACCGCGTCGGCCTGCGCGAGCGCGCCCAATCGCGCGGGCCGCTGCGGACGTTGGTGCCGGAGCACCGCGTGCGGCTGGTGCGCGACGGACGCTGGACCCGCTGCGCGGTGTGCGGCGTGCGGGTGGTGGGGCCGGTGCTCCGGCGCATCCGGCGGCGCGGCGGCAGCCACGTCCTGCTGTCCCGCTGAGGGGCGGGCGCCGGGTCAGCCGCCCAGCGCCCCCGGTGGTGTGAATCAACGCGCGATACCGGCGTCCCGCGCATTGCGGACCGATAGATCGGCCGGAGGCTCCAGCTCCGCCACGCCGGGCACCGCGGCCCGTTCCGTGCCGCTCAACGCCTCGGGGGCGGACATTGTGCGCAGCGCCGGGCTGCGTGTTGCTGTATGCGTCGACGGCGGAGCATTGCCTGGCCGCGACGGCGATTCACTGCCCGTCTCGTGCTCGACCGGGCACCAACGCTGGCCCGATCCGCGGACAACGTGCGGTCCACTGCACGTTGTGCAGGAAGCGAGGCGACGGAGTGCACAATGCTCGCGGAGCGTGCGTAGCGCGAGAGTTGGTGCAGTACACGTCCGAAGCGGGGGCGCGCTCAGCGCGCCAGTTCCACCGCCCGTGCCAGGTGCTCGACCGCCGCGGGGGTGCTGGGCTCCAGCGAGCAGATCAGGTGGTCGGCGCCGGCCTGGCGGTACGCGCGCAGCTCGTCGGCCAGCTGCTCCACCGAGCCGGTCAGGGCGCCTGCGGGATCCAGCGGATCCGACGACAGCTCCGGGAGGACGACCGAAACGCCCACCGTGACCTGCAGCGTGTCCGGGTCCCGGCCCGCCGTGGCGAGGGCCGAGTGCAGCGGTGCCAGGCGTGGCGGCAGCTCGCTGGCCGGCCCCAGCCACGCGGTGTTCCAGGCATCGGCGTGCTCCGCGACCAGGCGCAGCATGCGCGGCCGCTTTCCGGCGATCAGGATCGGGATGCTGCTCCCGTCGGGGCGGCGGCTCCAGGGGATCAGCTCCGCGTCCTCTGCCGCGTGCCAGCGGCCCCGGAAGCTGGCCCGCCCCTCGCGCACCAGCGGGACCATGATGCGCAGAGCCTCCTCGAATCGGCCGACCCGGTGGTCGAAGGGGAATCCGAACGCGTCGAACTCCGGCTCGTGCCAGCCCGCCCCCACGCCCAGCACCAGCCGGCCGCCGCTCACCTCGTCGAGCGTGACCGCCATCTTGGCCAGTAGGGCCGGGTTGCGGAACGGCATGGCCAGCACGATCGTGCCCAGCTCCACCTGCGACGTCACCGCGGCCAGCGCCGACAGCAGGGTCCAGGCCTCGTGGATGCCCTGTGGCACGCGGCCGGGAAAGCGGAAGAGAAGGTGGTCGTAGACCCAGATCGAGTCCAGCCCGGACGCCTCGGCACTGACAGCGACGTCGCGCTGGTGCTGCCAGCCGTAGACCGCTCCGCCGGGAGCATCGGGCCCGTTGGGGATGACCACGCCGACCTTCATCGCAGAAGCGTACGGTCTGCGGCCGCGCGACGTTCAGCATCGGTCTAGCCTGTGCAGGACCGATGAATCCCAGCGACCTGCCCCTGCAGGGCATCCGCATCCTGGATTGCGCCCGCGTCTATGCCGGCCCGATCGCCACCATGCTCCTGGCCGACCTGGGGGCCGACGTCTGGAAGCTGGAGCCGCCCGACGGCGACGACACCCGGCGCTGGGGCCCTCCCTACTGGGGTGACCCGGCCGACGGGTTGTCGGCCTACTTCACGGCGGTCAACCGCAACAAGCGCAGCATCGCGGTGGACCTCAAGACCGATGCCGGCCGCGCCCTCCTCGACCGCCTGGCAGGGCGGGCCGATGCCCTCTTCCACAACTTCCGGCCGTCCACCGCGGCCCGCCTTGGCCTGGACGGGGAGCGGCTGCGGGAGCGCCACCCGCACCTGGTGGTGGCGCACGTGGGCGGCTTCCCGGGGAGCGGCGCCGACGCCGAGCGACCGGCCTACGACCTGGTGGCCCAGGCGTACAGCGGGCTGATGGCGGTCACCGGCGAGCCCGACGGCCCGCCGATGAAGGTCGGCGTGGCGCTGCTGGACCTGGCGGCGGGCCTGCAGGCGGCGATCGGGGCACTGGCGGCGCTGCTGGGCCGCGAGCGGGGACGCACGCCGCGGCCGCCGCACGTGGGGGTGAGCCTGGTCGAGGCCGGCGTCACGGGGCTGACCAACGTCCTCGCCAACCTGCTCGCCTCCGGCGACGAGCCGCGGCGCTGGGGCAACGGCCACCCGGACATCGTGCCGTACCAGGTCTTCGAGGCGCGGGACGGCCACCTGGTCGTGGCGGTCGGCAACGACCACCAGTTCGAGCGCCTGCTGGCCGAGCTCGGCATCCCGCACGACCCGCGTTGGGCCGCCAACCCGCTGCGGCTCGCCAACCGCGACGAGCTGGTCCCGCTGCTGGCCGGGCGCATCCGTGAGCGCGGCCGCGACGAGCTGGTGACGGCGCTGGAGGCGGCCGACGTGCCGTGCGGCCCGGTGAACCTGGTCGGGGAGGCACTGGCCGGCATGCAGCGGGTCCATCCCGATGGGTGGCTGCAGGAGTCCGGCGGGGTCCAGGTCGCTCCCGATGCCATCCGGCTGGATGGGTCGCACCTGCCGCTGACCCTGCCGCCGCCGCGGCTGGGCCAGCACACGGACGAGATTCTGCGCGAGGTGGGGCTGTCAGCAGGGGACATCGCCAGCCTGCGGTCCGCCGGGGTCGTGGCCTGAGGGCCTGGCCGGCAAGCCGCCGGCGCCGCCGGCGCAGGAGGGCCTCTTCCGGCCGCGCGGCCCGGCTGGCACAAAACGTGCACCACTGAGCGGGGTGTCATACCCGGGTACACGTGGGGAACCGGGTCGAAATGGATTTCGGAGGTTGCCTGGTCCATGAACGCCCAGCTCGCACCCCTGCGCCGCAGCTCGCGCGGCATCCTGCCTTCCATGCTCCTGGCGACGGCACTCGTCTTCGCCGCGCTGCTCGCGGCCGCACGCCCGGCCAGCGCCGTGGGCGATGGCCTGCCCATCGGCCTGTCCCGCCTGCTGGCTGTCTACGATCCGACCGCCGTGACGCGCGCCATCGCCACCTTCGACGCCGTGCCGACGGGCCTGCAGGTGACCGCATTGCGGACGCTCGGACTCGAGGTGCAGCCGATGAAGCACGTCCCGCTGGCCCTGGTGCAGGGCAGCGTGGCGCAGATGCAGTCGGCGGTCACCGGCGGCGCCGCGCGTGACGTGTACCCCGACGAGCCGATCGAGCTGTTCGACACCGCGTCGTCGGACGCCATGGGATCGGCCTCGTTGCGGGCGGCCGGGCTCACCGGCGAGGGCGTGACCGTGGCGGTGGTGGACTCGGGCTGCGACGCATCTCATCCCGACCTGGCCGACCACGTGACCCACAACGTGAAGCTCTACTCGGCCGAGTACGTGAACATCCCGCCTGACTCGTCGAACACGATCGTGGTGCCCATCGAGGAGGGGCCGTACCAGAACACGGACCTCGGCAGCGGCCACGGGACCCACGTGGCCGGCATCATCGCCGCCGACTCGACCACGGCGCCCGATGGCAGCCGCTACGGCGTGGCGCCCGATGCCGAGCTGGTCTGCTACTCGGTGGGCGAGGTGCTGTTCACCACCGCGGTGGTGACGGCCTACGACCACATGCTCGATCAGCCGGACCTGTGGGGCATCGACGTGGTCAACAACTCGTGGGGCAACTCGTTCCGCATGTTCGACCCGCGCGACCCGGTGCACGTGGTCACGCGCGCCGTGGCCGACCAGGGCGTGGTGGTTGTCTTCGCGGCCGGAAACTCCGGCTACGACGAGGTCGAGATGAGCCTCAACCCGTTCAGCAACGCGCCGTGGGTCATCAGCGTGGCTGCCGGGACGGTGGACCACCACCGTGGCGACTTCAGCTCCAATGGCCTGGAGTTGGACAACTCGCAGGCGGTGACCATCGGCGCCGGCGGGCATACCGTCTTCACCGATGACCGCATCGGCGTCTACCACCCCGACGTGACGGCCCCCGGCGTGGACATCAGCTCCACCTGCGATACGGCCGGCACGGTGATCGGTCCATGCCCGCCGCCTGACTACGACAACGCCACCGCGTCGGGGACCAGCATGGCCTCGCCGCACGTGGCCGGCGCCGCGGCGGTCCTGCTGCAGGCGAATCCCTCGCTGACGCCGGAGCAGGTGCGCGTCGCCCTGCAGGCCACCGCCACCCCGGTGGCCGCGGCCGATGGCACGTCGCTGCCCTTCTGGCAGGTCGGCTACGGCTACGTGGACCTGGAGGCGGCGGTGGACCTCGTGACCGCGAAGGGCAACTGGGCGAAGGCGCTGGCGCGCGCCGCCAACCAGGCCGATGCCCGGGCCCTGTCCGGCGGGTACAGCGTGACCCGCTCCGACTTCTGGACCTACGACGCGCCGCGGGTCGCCCTGGCCGGGTCCGATGCCCGGACCTTCAGCGCCCCGGTCTCCGCGTCGGTGTCGCACCTGAAGGTGGCGATCTCGCACCCCTCGGGCGCCGTGCTGGGGCTGAACGGCCCGTTCACGTACACCGTAACGGTGCGCGATGCCGCCGGCGCGGTGCTCGGCACCACGACCGAGACCATGACCCAGGGCGCCGGCACGGCAACGCTGCTGGTGGACCTGGCCGCGGCCGGGGCGGCGTACGGGACCTTCAGCTTCGAGGTCTCCGGTGAGCTGGCGGTGTCGGACCCGGACACGCTCGACAGCGAGTCCCTGCTGGGCCGGATGGTCACGCTGCAGGTCGCGCAGCTCGTGTCCGGCGGCTGATTGCCCTGGCGTGATTCACCAGCCGGTGGTGCCATGGATCACGATGTCGCGGCCGAAGCCCGCATCTTCCCCGGACTTCACCACCGGCTGGTCAGAACCACCAGGAAACGGCCCTCGGAGATCGTTCCGGGGCCGTTTCTTGATCGATAGCGCCACCGGCTGGACAGCGGCCGCCTCGGCTAGGCTGGCCGCTCAGCGTCCGGAGAGGGCCTCGAGCAGCGGCGCCATGGACTCCATGGCGTGGTGCGGGATGGCGTAGTGGCTGATCCCCAGCGCCTCGCGACGCCGGAGCAGCCGCTCGCGCAGCCCGCCAAGCGTCCCGTAGAGCAGGTACGGCGACCCGACCGGGGCAACCAGCGCGCCCTTGGCCGCCGAGCCCACTGAGCCCAGGAGCGAGTGGCCGCTGCCGACCATGCCGGCATCGGCGCAGTAGATGGACAGCTCCAGGGCGTCGAAGCGGTCCCCGGCCGTCTGTCGCAGCAGCGCGACCTTGCGCGCGAGCGCGCCTTCGGTGGCATCGGTCACGCGGGGAACGCCCCCGCGCGTGAACTGCGGGATCAGTCCCACGACGTCGGCCTCGCGCGCGGCCAGTCGCAGCATGCGCGGGCCGCCCGCCCCGATCTGGATGGGCACCGGCCGCTGCACGGGCTTCGGAGCGATGCGCGCCCGCTCGAGCCGGTAGTGCGGGCCTTCGTGCGTCACCGTCTCGCCGGCGAGAAGGCGCTTCACGATCCCCAGCGACTCGACCAGGCGGTCGATGCGCCGTCCCGGCTCGGCGTAGGGGTAGCCCAGCTGCCGGTAGTCGGACCGACGCCAGCCGGCCCCCATGCCCAGCTCCAGGCGTCCGCGTGAGAGGAAGTCGAGCGTCGCCGCCTCGCGAGCCATGACAAGCGGATGGCGGAAGTCGTTGGCGAACACGTATGGACCGATCCGCAGGCGCGTCGTGGCCGTCGCCGCCGCCGACAGCGCCGCGATCGGCGAGATCTGCCCGGACAGGTGATCCGGCACGTAGAGCGTGTCGTAGCCCAGCTCCTCGGCGCGTCGAGCGAACGCGATCCAGGCCGACCCGTCGCGCGCGCTGAAGGCGTAGACCGCGAAGCGGAAGGGCCGCACTACTCCCCGATGTCCTCGTTCCAGAGCTCGGGATGCCGGGTGATGAAGGTCTCCATCATCTCGACACACTCGGGGTCGTCGAGCACCAGGACCTCCACCCCGCGCTCGCGCAGCAGGTCCTCCGCCCCGACGAAGGTGCGGTTCTCGCCGATCACCACCCGCGGGATGCCGTACAGCAGGATCGCGCCGCTGCACATGTCGCACGGGGAGAGGGTGGTGTACATCGTGGCCCGACGGTAGACGGCCGGCGGCTGGCGCCCGGCTGCCTCGAGCGCATCTGTCTCGCCGTGGAGGATCGGGCTGCCGCGCTGCACGCGCCGATTGCGACCCGTGCCCAGCACCTGCCCGTCGACGACCAGGGCCGCGCCGATGGGGATGCCACCCTCGTCCATGCCGTCGGCCGCCTGTTCCTTGGCCAGCTGCATGAACTTCCGGTCGTCAGGCGGTATGTTCGTGTCCATGTGCTGAACGGTACGCCGACCGCCACCGTCGCGTTTTCATCCAGCGCAACCAATTGGCACGCAGATGGACCATCGTGTCGGTGATTTGCACGAGGCGGCACCACCGGCAGAGATGCGGCTCATTCGGTGCGGAGCAGGCCCGAACGCGCCGCTTGTACGCATTTGGTCGCATGAGGCGCAATCGGGGCCGCCGCCAACAGGCCTCAACGAGCAACCAGCACCCTCCACAGGTGGTCGAAGGTGGCGGCCGGGTCATCGGTGACGCCGGCGTGGATCGGTCCGGGCTGGATCAGCGTGCTTCGTGGGGTCGTCAGCCAGTGGAAGCGCTCCGACTGCTCCAGCGCCGCGATCTGGCCGGCATCCGGCTCGCCGGCCGCGATCCGCTCCACCAGCCGCAGCTGCTCGCGGATCCCGTCGGTGTCGCAGTCGCGCCGCAGGGCGGTGAGTGCGGCCTCGTCCAGCCGGGTTCGGGCGACCAGGAAGCGCCGCGGGCGGCAGAACAGGATGAGCCCGGCGTTCAGGAACTCCTCGCGCTCGATGTCCGGTACCACGCGCACGACCGCGTACGAGAATGCGTCAGGCTGCTGCGCCACGCTGCGCCTCCTCGCGCGCGTCCTCGGCGCGCCCCACCCAGGTCGGTCGCGCCTCCAGGCGGGCCATCAGGTAGGACCGATAGGCCCGCCGCTCCGCGTCCGGGCCTCCCAGCTGGGCATCGTTGAGCCATTCGTCCGGGACCGTGGCCAGTACCTCGTCCAGCTGCGGCTCCCCGATCCGCGCCGCCAGGCGCGCATCGGCCTCCACGATGGACCCGGCGAATGGCAGCAGGATGTGGTTCTCGATCAGGTCGAAGGGCCGCCGCGCGTGCGCATCGGGCTCCTGCCAGGTGTGATGCACGTACAGCGCCGAGCCGTGGTCGATCAGCCACGTGCGTCCGGCGTGCACGATCAGGTTCGAGTTGCGCGGCGTCCGGTCCGGGTTGACGACCAGCGAGTCGAACCAGACGACGTCCGCCGCGAAGTCGGGCCCCTCGTCGGGCGGCCGGGTCATGTCCTTGGCCAGCGCACCGGGCACGAAGGCCAGGCCCACGTTGAGGCCCACCGACCAGCCGAGCAGGTCGCGGATCTCCTGGTGCGGCTCGGCGCGGGCGATCTCGGCGGGGAGCGTGGCCAGCACGATCTCGGGCACCGACAGTCCCAGCCGCCGCCCCACTTCGCCGGCCACCAGCTCGGCGATCAGGGCCTTCACCCCGTGGCCGGCCCCGCGGAACTTGATGACGTACTCCCTGCCATCGTCCGCTTCCACCAGGGCGGGCAGGGAGCTCCCCTCGCGCAGCGGGGTCACGTAGCGAGTGATGGTGACGTGGCGGATCACCCGGCGAGTGTAGGCGGGCGCCCCAGTTACGCGCTTGTGCTCGGCGGTACACTCGCCGCCATGAAGCGAAGGCGGGCCAGGGAGCGCGACGAGGCCGATGCTCGCGAGCGGGCTGATCGGCATCGTGACGAGCTGCTGGCGCGCCTGAGAGGGGACGGGGAGACCCCGCCCGACGTCGAGCAGGAGGCTGTCATGGTCGACAAGACCCCGAAAAAGCCGCCGAAGAAGAAGAAGCCGAAGAAGTAGGGCGGGCGCTAGCCGTCCGGGAAGGCCGGCGGGAAGCGCGCCGTGCCGCGCAGGTCGGGCGTCCAGGCCGGCAGCCGCAGGGCGAGCCAGTTCTCGTCCGGCCACGGATGCGGCGGCTGGATCCCGATGCCCCTCGCCGGCTCGAAGCCGAAGCGCGGGTAGTACCCGGCGTGCCCGACCAGGCAGATCAGCGACTCGTCGCGGTCGCCGGCCGCAGCGATGGCGGCCCGCATGAGCGCGGCACCGACGCCACGCCCCTGCTCCTCGGGCCGCACGCCGACTGGACCGATGACCAGGATCGGCCAGGGCTCGTCCGCGGTGCCTTCCAGTGTCGCTCGGCTCATCAGCAGGTGGCCCACGATCCGGCTGGCCGGGGCGTCGACCGCCACCAGCGAACCCCAGGGCAGCCACCACCCGGTGTGGCGCGACTCGTCGACGATACGTCCCTCGATCAGGCCGCCGAAGGCGGCGTCGTGGACGCGACGGATCGCGTCGGCGTCTCCTGGACGCTCCGGTCGGATCCGAAGCTGGCTCACCGCACTGGCGCTGGTGGCGCGGACCGGCGTTCGCGCACGGCTCGGAACGTGAGCACCAGCAGCGTCAGAACGGTCAGGGGCAGGATGAACCAGGTCATCGCCGTGCCGAAGGCAGGCAGCGCCGGGTGCTGCGAAGCATCGAGGACCAGGTACGCCGTGTACGCCACGTAGTAGGCGACGAAGACCGCGCCCTCCCACCGGGCGATGCGGTGGCCGGTGAAGAACACCGGCAGCGTGGCGACCGCCACGATCAGCATGATCGGCAGGTCGAAGGTGAGCGCGCCTGCAGACACGCCGATCCCATCGGGCGCCATCAGGCCGGCGACTCCGAGCACGCCCAGGAGGTTGAAAAGGCAGCTTCCGATCGCGTTTCCGACCGCGATATCCCGCTGGCCGCGCACGGACGCCAGCAGCGAGGTGGCGAGCTCGGGGAGCGAGGTTCCTGCCGCGACCACGGTCAGGCCGATGACGAGCGAGCTTGCGCCGAGGGTCGAGGCGATGGAGACCGCCGCATCGACGAGGAGCTGCGCGCCGACGACCAGCAAAAGCAGCCCCGCGACGACGAGTACGAGGCTCAGTCGCCACCGACCGTGCCCGGGCGGCTGGGCTCCGCGGCCATCCTGGTGATCGACCGGCATGGTCCGCTGCGCCCGGCGGCCCTGCCAGACCAGGAAGAGGGTGTACGCCGAGAGGCCCGCAACAAGCAGCAGGCCGTCGAGTCGCCCGATCCCGCCGTCAAGACCCATGAGAACGACCGCGAAGGACGCCGCGATCAGGAGCGGGACGTCCAGGCGCACCAGCTGCTGGTCGACGATCAGTGGGGCCACCGCCGCGGATGCCCCGAGGATGAGGAGGATGTTGAAGATGTTGCTCCCGATCACGTTGCCGAGCGCGAGGTCGGTCTGGCCCTGGGCGACAGAGCCGATCGTCACGGCGAACTCCGGCGAGCTGGTGCCGAAGGCGACCACGGTCAGGCCGACGACGAGCGGCGAGACGCGGGCGGCAGCAGCCAGGCGGGATGCGCCCCGCACCAGGCTCTCGGCCCCCACGACGAGCAGAACGCTCCCGACCATGAAGAGGAGGAGCGCGGGCGCGAGGCTCACCCCTCGGCCGCCGGGGGAGTGCCTCTGCGCATGAGCACGAACAGGCCACCGCTGGCCGCCAGGAGCGACGCGGCCAGGATCCCCAGCTTGGCCACGGCCAGGGAGCCACCACCGGGGAACGCCAGTTCGGCGATGAAGAGCGACATCGTGAACCCGATCCCGCACACCCAGCCGGCTCCCCAGATGTGCCGCCAGTCCAGGCCCTCGGGGAGCCTGCCGAGTCCGGTCGCCACGACGATCCAGGTCGCCCCGGCGATCCCCGCCTGCTTGCCGATGACCAGGCCGGCCACGATGCCGTGGCTGATCGGGCTCGTCGCTGCCTCGCCCAGGTAGGTGCCGATCGCCACCCCGGCGTTGGCGAGCGCGAAGAGCGGAACGATCAGGAACGCGGTCCACGGGTGGAGCGCGTGCTCCAGCCGGTGCAGCGGCGACTGGGCCGACGCGGCGACCGCCTCCAGCTCCCACAGGG
>DASUSP010000057.1:0-2228 GCA_036375035.1 Candidatus Limnocylindria bacterium | reverse complement strand
GGTCGAGGACGCGACCGTGCTGCTGATCGTGGCGGTCCTGGCGGACTGGTTCGTCCGGGTCGACAGGCGCGCGGTACATCTCAGCGAAGCGATTGGCGCGTCCCCGCTGGAGACCGAACAGGTGGCGCTCCGCGAGGGGTTGCAGCGAGCGCTGGGGATCATGGACATCCCGGTCGACGTCGTGCTTGCGGCCGCACAGGTTGGCCTCACCGTGACCCAGGCCGAGCTGCTCGCCTACCTGGTGCTGGGGCTCACCAACCGAGAGATCGCCGAGGCGACCAGCGTCAGCGAAGCGACGGTTCGCTATCGGCTCACGCGGCTGTATCGCGCACTCGGGGTCAAGCGGCGCCATGAAGCGGTGCGCAAGGCGCTGGCAATGGGGCTGGCGCTGCCCCTGGAGCCAACGGCCAAGGTTCCCGTCCGCCGCTGACTCCCGATCCGCACCAGACCACCCTTTTTCGCACTTTTCTAGCGCCTCTTTCCGGCGCGACAGGAATAGCCTTTCGGTCCTGATCCGGCGCCTGGTCGGATCACGAGGGATGCAGTAGGGGGACGACGGCCGGTAATTCGGCACTTCGGCCCGCTGCCCGCCAGATCTGGCCCCGAGCCTGACCGCGCACCTATCGCTCCCTCCAGTAGCCGGTCACCGCCGGCATGCAGGAGGTATAGGTATCGATGTACAGGAAGATCGGGATATCCATTGCGGTGCTGACGGCCATGGCCCTCACCGTATCCATCGTCGCGGCGGGGAACGCCCACTTCGTGGGCACGCCCAAGATCACCGTCTCGGGCAACACCGTGACGGTGTCCGGCAAGGTTGCAGGCCTCGGCAACATCCCACAGATCCACGTAGAGGTCAGTGGGGATGCCCAGTGCGTCAACCCTGGAAAGAAGGAGCCGAAGGCCGACAACAAGGACGAGTTCTCGGCAGATGGCGACTTCCCGGTCCAGAACGGGAAGGCGAACTTCTCGCTGGATCTGACCGCAACGTTCCAGCCGGATTGCACGCCGCCCATGACCGTCAGCTGGTCGAACATCTCGATCACCGTGACGGCCCCTGACGGTACGTTCTTGACCTATCCGTAAACCGAGCCGCCAGAACGTGCCCCGACCGGCCGGACCTGTGGTCCGGCCGGTCCGTCTTCAAGGCGTTCAGTGGTGGACGGTGGTGACCTGGCCCTCCGGCGTGTCGCGGACCTCCACGCCCAGCGCCGCTAGCTCGTCGCGGAGCGCGTCCGAGGTGGCGAAGTCCCGGGCCGCGCGCGCGGCGGCGCGGCGCTCCAACAGCTCCGCGGCGCCGGCCGGCAGCTCTCCGCCGGCCTCCTCGGCCGGCGCATCCAACGAGAGGCCCAGCACCCGGTCGAAATCGAGCAGCAGGGCGCGGCGCGCGGCTGACGACAGGTCGGACGCCCCGGCCACGGCATGCGCCACGGCCAGCGCGGCCGGCAGGCCCAGGTCCTCGGAGATGGCCTCCACGAAGCGCGCGCGGTAGCCGACAGCCGGCTGCGTCGACAGGGCCACATCGGTCCCGCCGGAGCCATCGGCTGCGCCCTCGGCCACGGCGCGGCGCAGGCGGCGCAGGCCGGAGGTGGCGGCGTGCATCGCGTCCTCGGTGAAGTCCAGCTTGGACCGATAGTGCGCGGTCAGCGCCAGGTAGCGGAACGCCAGCGGCTCGAAGCCCTTGGTGGGCAGCTCGCTGACCCGGATGGTGTTGCCGGCCGACTTGGCCATCTTGGCATCGGCCATGGTCAGGAACTCGCCGTGCATCCAGACGCTGACCACCCGATGCCCGGTCACGCCCTCCGACTGGGCGATCTCGCCCTCGTGGTGCGGGAACTTGAGGTCGATGCCGCCGGTGTGGATGTCGAAGCGCTCGCCGAGGTACTTCATCGACATGGCGGAGCACTCGATGTGCCAGCCGGGGAAGCCCTCTCCCCAGGGTGACGGCCACTTCATGAGGCGGCCCGCTTCCGCGCGCTTCCAGAGGGCGAAGTCCTCCGGGTCGCGCTTGTCGTGCTCCACCTCCACCCGGTGCCCGGCCTTCAACTGGTCCAGCCGCTGGCCTGACAGCTGGCCATAGCCGGGAAACTCGGACACGTCGAAGTAGACGTTGCCATCGACCTCGTAGGCCAGGCCGCGCTCCAGCAGCGTCGCGGTCATGGCCACCATCTCCGGGATGTGGTCGGTGGCGCGCGGCATCACGTCGGCGGGCGCCATGTTCAGCAGGC
>DASUSP010000056.1:0-16523 GCA_036375035.1 Candidatus Limnocylindria bacterium | reverse complement strand
AGGGCCAGCGGCGATCCCCTCTGCGGGTCCATGGCGGTGTCCGGCGTCTCGCCGCCCGAGGCGGTGAGCTGCCCGCGGATCGCGCCGCCGGAGAACTCGGCGGTGTGGATGTTCACGTAGAAGCCTGCCGGATCGTCGACGATGGCCTGCAGGTCGGCGTCGGACGCGTCCACGCAGCCCTCGCTGGTGCCGCTGAAGCCGTCGACGTCCAGCGGGACGACCACGCCGCCGCTCTCGCCCTCGGCGCCGACGTGGATGTGCGAGGCGACGACATCGCCGATGTTCTCCACCGATAGCTCCCAGCACACTTCGCCGGTGTCGGTGTCGATGGTGACCGTCGCCGAGCCCGAGCCATCGGCGTCGCCCTCGCCTCCGTCGGCCAGGTCGGCGGTGAAGGTCATGGGTGCAGCCAGGGCGGTCCCGGCCAGGAGCAGCGAGGCCAGGACGCCGGCCAGCAGGGCCGGGACGGGGAGCGGAATGCGTCTGCGCATGGGGATCCTCCTCGAGTGCACGGGTAGTGAGGCACCGATGCGCCCGGGACGGACGGGCGCGCTGTCGAGGGTGGATTCGGCGGCGGTTACGGGGCCCGCCGGCTAATGCTGGCCGAGCGTGCCGCGGATGCGCATCCTGCGCTCCGTCCGGCCGAAGGCAGTCAGCCCCAGCCGGATGGTGGCGACCGCCAGCACCACGAGCGCCAGCCACTCCAGCGCGGGGTCCAGCAGCGGTCGCGTGTCCAGCGCGTACACGCGCAGCAGGTCGACGGCGTAGGTCGTGGGCAGCAGGTAGGCGAGCGGCTGGATCAACGCCGGCAGGACCAGCACCGGGAAGGCCACCCCCGAGATCATGGCGAAGAGCCAGTTGGTGGCGTCCACGAAGAAGTTCGGCTCTCGAATGAGCAGCACCACCGACGCCACCAGGTACCCGACGCCGACCATGCTCACCGAGGCGAGCGCCAGGGCCGGGAAGGCCAGGAGCAGCCCGTCCCGGAGCGACGCGCCGAAGAGCACCATCCCGATCACGACCAGCACCGTGCTGGCGGCCACCGCGATCAGCATTGCTGAGAATGCACGGCCCAGGATCAGCGTCTCCGGACGGGTGGGAGTCAGCCAGGCGGGCTCCAGCGTCCCAGAATCCATCTCGCGTTTGAGGCCGAACGCCATCTCCCAGAACGCCGCGGATACCAGCGAGCCCACCACCACGCCCAGGAACAGGTAGCCGACCAGGTCGGCGGTGCCGGTCACCGCCTCCAACCCGATGGCGCGGCCACCCACCAGGAAGGTGGCCCCCAGCAGCAGGCTGGGGATCAGGAACTGGTAGAGGGGCTGCAGCACCTCGTTGACCAGCTGCAGCGGGTAGCGCCGGGCGATGCGCAGCTCCTTGCGGGCGATGGCGAGGGCGGCACGCAGCTCGGCGTTCATGGCGGGCATCGGCTCAGTACTGCGCCAGGCTGCCGCCGCGACGCGCGTAGCGCTCGGTGCGCCGGAAGGCGACCACGGCCAGCCCGCACAGCAGCAGCCCCAGCGAGAGCAGGATCGCCAGGTCGGGGATCAGCTCAACAAGGCCCGCGCCACTGAGCAGGACGTGGCGCAGGTCGCCGATCAGGTACGTGGGCGGCAGGGCCAGCGCGACGGCGCGGCCCCACTCGGGAAGGACCGCTATCGGGAAGCTCATGCCGCAAAAGACGGTGAACAGGCCTCGGACCCCTTGCACCAGCGCGCTCACCTCGCCGAAGCGCAGCACGACCGCCGCGAACAGCGCGCCAAGCCCGTAGAGCGCCGGGACGGCGATGAAGATCACGGCCAGCGCGCGCAGAGCCGATGCGACGGCCAGCTCCACGCCGAAGACCAGGGTCATGGTCGCCGCCACGATGCTGAACATCCAGACCGCCCACACCACCTGGCTGAGGACCGGGCCGAACAGGATCACCAACCGCGAGACCGGCGTCATGAACAGCGCCTCCAGCGACCCCCGCACCTGCTCGGTGCGCAGAGCCGTGCCAGGCCCCCACAGGACCATGCTGATCCACATGTATGCCGCCCAGCCGAGGAACAGGAAGCCGGCCACCTCGGTGGTTCCGGCGCGCTGGGCGAAGGCGTCCAGGGCAGCCTGGCTGTCCCCCGCGAAGCCGCGCGCCTGGAAGACGTAGGCGAGCGGCAGCGCGATCGGCCAGAACAGGAATCCCACCAACAGCGACGGATAGCGGCGTAGCAGCCGCCATTCCTTCAGGGCGGCGGCGCCGAACGCCCGAAGGTCGCCGGCCAGCGTGGTCGCGCTCATTCGCGGAGCGCCCGGCCGGTGAGCGAGATGAAGACGTCCTCCAGGCTTACCGGCACGACCTCCACGTGGCGGATGGTTGCTCCTTCCGCCCTGGCGGCGTCGAACGCCGCTGGGACGAAGTCCCTGGCGCTACGCGAGTGGACCGTGACGGCAAGAACGTCGTCGCGTCGCTCACTGTGGGCGACCTGCCCCGCGCGCTCCAGGCGCCGCAGCAGCGCGCCGTTGACCGGAGCAGGTCCCTCGTCGGCCGCCACTTCCAGGCGCACCACCTCGGCGGCCTCCACGGTCCGTTTGAGGCCGGCCGGAGTGTCCAGCGCCACCACGCGACCGTGATCGACGATGGCGATCCGATCGCAGAGCTGGTCGGCCTCCTCCATGTAGTGCGTGGTGAGCAGCACGGTGCGGCCCTGTTCCTTGAGCTCGTGCACGCGGTCGCGCAGGTCTCGCGATGACTGCGGGTCAAGGCCGACCGTCGGCTCGTCCAGGAGCAGGAGCTCGGGATCGGGGAGCAGCGCACGGGCCAGCACCAGGCGCTGCCGCATGCCGGTCGAGAAGCGCTCGACGTAGTCATCGGCCCGGTCGGCCAGCTTGACCGATGCCAGCACCCTCTCGATGCGATCCCGCTGCCCGGCCGCCGGCACATGGTAGAGCGCGGCGAAGTACTCCAGGTTCTCGCGGGCGGTGAGCTTCCAGTACAGGCTGCGGCCGTCGGAGAGCACCGTCCCCATGCGGCGCCGCACCTCGCGAGCCTGGGTCACCACATCCAGTCCCAGAAGGCGGGCGCTGCCGGCGGTGGGCTCCAGCAGCGTGGCCAGCATCTTCATCGTGGTCGTCTTGCCGGCCCCGTTGGGGCCAAGGACACCGAAGATCTCGCCGCGCTCGACTCGCAGGTCGACCCCGTCCACGGCCCGGAACCGCTCGCGCCGGTCCAGCTCGCGTCGGAGGCGCTGCAGGGCGGTGCGGCGTCCTCGCTCGAACTCCTTGACAAGGCCGATTGCCTCGACTGCCGGCGCCGCGTCAGGCGTGCTCACGCGGCCACCTCGTCGATCATCTGCTGCGGGACGCCGCTGGCCATGCCGACCAGGGCCGCGACCGCGATGATCGCGCCGGCGACGGCGAAGGTCAGCGCGACGGCGCCCAGCTCGATGGCGGCGCCGGCGATCGCCAGGCTGATGGGGGCCAGGCCGACCCCGCTCAGCATGACCAGGCTCATGACACGGCCTCGCATGGCCGGCGGCGTGCGCGCCTGCAGCCAGGCGATCACGCGGACGTTGAGGAAGCCGATCGCCATTCCGATGGCTGCGCCGATTGGCAGGGCGGCCCATACGCTGGGTGCAAGGCCCACCAGGGCCTCGGCGATGCCCAGCGCCGCGGCCAGCAGCAGGACCACCAGGCCCAGGCGCGGAACGCGGCGCAGCGACCCGGCCAGCAGGGCGCCGGTGACCGCGCCCGCGCCGAACGAGGAGAGCATGAGCCCCAGAGCGACCGCGCCGCCCTCGAAGCGGGTGTCGGCGAGGTACGGGAGGCCCACCGACACCGGCCCGGTAAAGGCGAAGTTCAGCGCGGCGGTGAGGAAGAGGAGCGCGCGCACCGGCGGATCGCCCCAGGCATACGCCAGGCCGGCGCGGATGGTAGCCAGCAGCGCCTCCGACTCGCCGGGCTCTGCGTGGGTCGGGGCCTCGGTCCGCCGTCCGCCGCGCACCAGGGCGAGGGCTACCGCCGCGACGGCGAAGGAGGCCGCGTTGACGGCGAATGCCGGGCCGGTCTGCACGGCCGCCACCACGATTCCCGCGACGGCCGGCCCGATCAGTCCCGAGAGCTGAACCATGACCTGGACCAGCGCGTTGGCCGGCGGCAGCAGCCGCTCGCTGACCAGCATCGGCACGATCGTGTTCAGGGCAGGGTGGAAGATCGCGTCCACCACGCCGAAGATGCCCGCCAGCACGTAGAGGTGCCAGAGCTGGGCGTTGCCGGTGACCACCAGGGCCGCCACCACGCCGACCACCACCGCGCGCACGGCGTTCGAGACGAGCATCAGGGTCCGGGGCGACAAGCGGTCGGAGAGGGCGCCGCCGACCAGCATGAAGATCGCGCGCGGGATGGCGGCCACCATCAGCACCGTCCCCAGGGCGAGGCCGGAGCCGGTGAGCTGCAACGTCAGCCAGGCCAGCGCCACGAAGTGGAACTGGTCCCCGATGAGCGAGATGCTCTCGCCGGTGAAGACCAGCCGGAAGTCGCGCAGGCGGAGCGGCCGGAGCAGGGCAGGGCCGCGCTCGACGAAGTCGGGTGCCGCCTCCTCGACGGGAGCCAGCGTGGTCGTCGTTTCCATCGATTACTCCAACGTGATCAGGACGCCGTCGCCGTTCTCGTCCTCGGTGTCGACGATGACCCCAACCGTCTCGCTGTCGACCGCTTCCTCGATGAGCGAGGCGTAGCGCCCGGGGATGCCCGGGATGGATCGGGCTGCCACCGCCGCGAAGGCCAGGGGTACGCGCACGTCGACCACACGGCGCCCGCGCTCGTTGACCTGGATCCGGATGCGGCGTCGGGGCGCGCCCTCCCCGTGCAGGCCGTGGCGCGCGGCATGCACCTCGTGCGCGGAACGCGTGCCGGTGCCTGCGCCGGTGCGGGGCAGGCTCAACGCCTCGATGATGGGCGCGGCCTCGTCGGCCGAGAGCTTGCCCTCCGCCACCAGGCGCAGGATGGTCGCCAGCTCGTCACGCATCGGTCCGGTCTCCGGCCAGGCGACGGGTGGCCTCATCCACGCTGATCTCGCCGCGCTCGAGGGCTCGCAGCACGGCCATCTGCTCGTCCTCGTCGAGCAGGGCGGGGGAGGGAGCCTCCTCCGCGGCCGTGACCGCCGCGGGCCCCGTGGCCACAGCACGCCGCGGCCGGCGCACGGCCAGGTCGCCGGACATGGAGCTGAAGATCACGACCGGCTCCCCGGAGCCGACGACGAGGCGTCGCCGGTCCAGCCGGCCCTCGATGCGGTGGTCGATGTCGCTGCTGATGTCGCTGGAGATGCCCCGCACCTCGAAGGAGGCGTCGCCCGCGAGGCCGACCGAGACGTCGCCGCTCACCGTCTCGAGCCGGAACTCACCGCCGCGGGCCAGCTCGCCCTCGAGCTCGATGTCGCCGGAGACCGTCTGCGCGCGCAGCGCATCGATGCGCGGTGCGGTCAGGGCCAGGTCGCCGGAGATGGCCTGCACCCGGGCGCTGACCGGTCGTTCGGCGCGGATCACCGCATCGCCCGACACGGTCTCGATCCGCATCGTTCCGCCGGCGTCGTCCAGGTAGAGGTCCCCCGAGGTGGTGGTGCAGCGCTGCTCACCGCGCAGTCCCTCGGCGGTGATCTCGCCGGAGATGGTCTCGATCACCAGCCGGGCGCCACGAGGTACCTCGAGCTCGACGTCGACGTCAACGCTGCCGCGGCCGGTGAAGAGCCGTTCGATCACCCCGCCCAGTGACGACCCGTTCGACTCCTCGATGGCCAGCGCGCCACTGCCGGCCGCCACGCGCATGCGGCTGCGCTCGAAGATGGCATCGGCCTCGGCCTCGGACGAGGCGGAGATCTCAAAAGTGGCGCGCATGATGGCGCTGTCGTCATCGGTTCCGCGCACGCGGACGTCGGCGGCGGTGACCTTCAGCACCACGCGCCCGTCGGAGCCGATGGGGTGCTCGATGGATTGGGTGCGAACGTAGCGGGCCATGTCAGGACTCCGCCAGCTCACGGAGCTCGGTCGCGGCTGCCGCGGCGTCGATCTCTCCGCGCGACAGGCGCTCCAGGATCTCGCGCCGGCGCTCGGAAGCGTCAGCGGTGGACGCGGTCTCGACGGCGGGCTCGGCCGCCACGGCCTCGTCCTCATCGGCTGGAGCCTCGCCGTCGCTGAGGCCCAGCGCCCGGACCAGGGCGTCGACGCGCGCGCGCACGGTGGGGTAGGAGATGCCCAGCTCGCGCTCCATCTCCTTGAGATTGCCGCGGGCGCGCAGGAAGCTCTCCAGGAGGGACAGCTGCTCTTTGCTGAGCCGCCCGAAGCGGCCGACGCCGAACTCGCCCTCCAGCGCCGTGCCGCAGCTCCGGCAGTGGAGGCGGCTGATCAGCAGCTCGCCCTCGCAGACCGGGCAGGTCGAGATGACGTCGCGGGCCATCTCAGCGCTCCCCGGCCTGGCGCCCGGCGACGCGGCCGCCCCCGAGCCGGAAGACGCGGCGGCTGCCGCGGTTCTGGGTCATCGCCGGCTGTCGCGCCGGCCGCAGCCGATCCTCGGCCTGCATGACCGCGTAGTGCATCCGGTAGTCCAACATGGTAGACGCTCCTCAGGATCTCTTAGGTTTGGCTTCGCAATATCAAGGTCGCTATGAACAATACACAGGGACTTCCTGACTGTCAACCCCCATTGCGAAAAACGAAAGGCACGTTTCCATTTCGTGAAGTCCACCTAGTTCACGGGAGCGTGGCAACGCGTCCGCGGGTGGGCTACCATCGGCCAGATCCGATGAATCCCAGCCTCTTCCCGTACCACCCCGAGCGCGACGTCTACCGCCTGCTGCAGGTCGACTCCAGCGCCGATACGGACGAGATCTCGGCCGCCTGCCGGCGTCTCGCCCGGACCTTCCATCCCGACCGCAATGCCTCGGCCCGCGCCGAGGAGGAGATGCGGGTCGTGAACGCCGTGCGCCAGCTGCTGACCGATCCGCACGAGCGGGCCGCCTACGACCGGGCGCGCGCCCGCTTCCTGCAGGGCTGGGCGCCCGGCGCCGCCACCGCGGCGCGGGCCGTCGAGCCGGAGCCCCTGCCGGCCGGCTGGCTCAGGGGCAGGCTGCCCGAGGTGGTGGAGCGCACGCTTCGTGCGCTTGTCGCGGCCTTCCGCGAGGCGCTGGGGCAGCTGTGGATGACGCGCTGCCCGGCCTGCGACCAGCTGGTCGAGGCCGAGTTCCTGTTCTGCGCCCACTGCGGGACGCGTGTGCGCCGCTTCCGGCGCCTGATGCCGCCGGTCGAGTAGCCGTCAGGCGTACAGCGGGTCGGTTCGGTCCGGATCGATGCCCAGCTCGCCGAGCGCTCGCTGCAGCTCCTCGCGGCTCCCCTGGTCGGTCATGCACAGGCCGTGCAGCGACCCGTAGGCGATCTGCTCGGGGCTCACCTCGAAGTGGATGCGCAGCGCCTCGCGCGTGTCGCTGCGCCCGAAGCCATCGGTCCCCAGCACGGTGTACTGCCGGTCGGCCAGCCACGGCGCGATCATGTGCGGCACCGCCTTCATGTAGTCGGTGGCTGCCAGGATCGGTCCCTCCGCTCCGGAGAGCTGCTGCACCACGTACGGCACGCGCGGCTCGGCATCGGGGTGGAGCCGGTTCCAGCGCTCCGCCTCCAGGGCGTCGCGCCGCAGCTGCTGGAAGGACGGGGCGCTCCAGACATCGGCGGCCACGTCGTAGCGATCGGCCAGGATCTCCTGGGCGCGCAGCGCCTGGTGCAGGATCGGGCCCGATGCCAGGACCTGGACCCGCCGCGATCCCTTCTCGGCGAGGCGATATCGGTACAGGCCGCGCAGGATGCCGTCCTCCACGCCCTCCGGCAGCGGCGGCATGGCCCAGTTCTCGTTGTAGAGGGTGACGTAGTAGAAGACGTCCTCCTGCGGCTCGCCGTACATGCGCCGGATGCCCTCGCGCACGATGACCGCCAGCTCGTAGGCGAAGGCCGGGTCGTAGGCCTGCAGGTTGGGGATGGTGGAGGCCAGCACGTGGGAGTGCCCGTCGTCGTGCTGCAGCCCCTCACCGGTGAGGGTGGTGCGCCCGGCGGTGGCCCCCATCATGAAGCCGCGCCCGCGGGCGTCGCCAAAGGCCCAGGCGAAGTCGCCGGTGCGCTGGAAGCCAAACATCGAGTAGAAGATGTAGAAGGGGATCATCGGCTCGCCGTGGGTCGCGTAGCTGGTGCCGGCCGCGGTCAGGTCGGCCATGGCACCGGCCTCGGTGATGCCCTCCTCCAGGATCTGCCCGTCGGTCTTCTCCAGGTAGCTGAGCAGCAGCTCCTTGTCGACCGGCGTGTAGCGCTGGCCCAGCGGGTTGTAGATCCCCACCTCCTTGAAGAGCGGGTCCATTCCGAAGGTGCGCGCCTCGTCGGGGATGATCGGAACGATCCGACGGCCGATCTCCTGGTCACGCACCAGGTTGCGCACCAGGCGGCTGAAGGCCATGGTCGTCGAGGCGGGGCGGTCCGAGCCCGCGAACAGCTCGGCGTAGGCGCCCTCGCCGGCGTTCGGCAGCGGCTTCGGAACCACGCGACGCTGCGGCAGCGACCCGCCCAGCTCGCGCCGCCGCTCGAGCATGTACTGGATCTCCGGCGAGTCGGGCCCCGGGTTGTAGTAGGGCGCCTCCTTGAGCTTCTCGTCGGGGATCGGCAGCTCCAGCCGATCGCGGAAGATCTTCAGCTCGTCCTGGGTCAGCTTCTTGGCCTGGTGGGTGACGTTGCGGCCCTCGATGCCCGGTCCCAGAGTCCAGCCCTTGACCGTCTTGGCCAGGATCACCACCGGCGCCCCCGTGTGCGACACCGCCGCGGCGTACGCGGCGTACAGCTTGCGGTAGTCGTGCCCGCCGCGGCGCAGCTTGGTCAGCTCGTCGTCGGAGAGGTGCTCGACCAGCGCCTTCAGCCGCGGGTCAGGCCCGAAGAAGTTCTCGCGGATGTAGGCGCCGTCGGCGACCGAGAGCTTCTGGTAGTCGCCGTCCAGCGTCTCGTTCATCTTGTTGAGCAGCACGCCGTCGCGGTCGCGCGCCAGCAGGTCGTCCCACTCGCGCGCCCAGATGACCTTGATCACGTGCCAGCCGGCGCCGCGGAAGAGTGCCTCCAGCTCCTGGATGATCTTGCCGTTACCGCGCACCGGGCCGTCGAGGCGCTGCAGGTTGCAGTTCACCACGAAGATCAGGTTGTCCAGGCCCTCACGCGCCGCCAGCGACAGCGCACCCACCGACTCCGGCTCGTCCATCTCGCCGTCGCCCAGGAAGGCCCACACCCGGCTGGCCGACGTGTCGGCGATGCCGCGCGCCGCCAGGTAGCGGTTGAAGCGTGCCTGGTAGACGGCATTCATCGGTCCCAGACCCATGCTCACTGTCGGGAACTGCCAGAACTCGGGCATCAGCCGCGGGTGCGGATAGGAGGAGAGCCCCTGCGGGGTCAGCGCCTCGCGGCGGAAGTGGTCGAGGTTGTCCTCGGTCAGGCGTCCCTCCAGGAATGCGCGGGCGTAGATGCCGGGCGCGGCGTGGCCCTGGAAGAAGACCTGGTCGCCGGAACCCTCCGCATCGGGCCCGCGGAAGAAGTGGTTGAAGCCGACCTCGTACAGGCTCGCCGCGCTGGCGTAGGTGGACAGGTGCCCGCCGATGCCCTCGAACTGCGAGTTGGCGCGCAGCACCATGGCCAGCGCGTTCCAGCGGATCATCCGTCGGATGCGCAGCTCGATCGCCTCGTCCCCGGGGAAGTACGGCTCCTGCTCCGGGCTGATGGTGTTGATGTAGCGCGTCTGGACCAGCGGCGGAAGGCCCACCTGGAGCTGGCGAGCCCGCTTGAGGAGCTTGAAGATGAGGAAGCGGGCACGGTCGGGCCCAGCCTGCTCCAGCACCGCGTCGAGCGAATCGACCCACTCCTGGGTTTCCACCGGGTCGATGTCCGGCAGCTGCTGCTTGAACTGGTCGAAGATCTCGTGCATCGGTCGGTCCATGAGCCGCCTATGGTACAGACCGATGCCGGGGCGGGCGATTCGGTCCCCGAGCCGATGGCATGGATGACGAGCATGGCACCATGGGACCGATGAGCACCACCGCGCGGCCAACCTCTCCCCACCGCGTCCTGGTGCTGGGCGGCGGCTTCGCCGGCGTCGAGACGGTCAAGGCCCTGGAGCGTCGCCTCGGCCGCCGCACCGATGTCGAGATCTGGCTGGTCAACCGGGACAACTTCATGCTCTTCACGCCCCTGCTGCCCGAGGTCTGCTCCGGGGTGCTGGAGCCCCGGCACGTGGTCGCCCCGCTGCGCGGCATGGTCCGCCGGCCCAGCACCTGGTGCATCACCGCCGACGTGCGCGAGATCGACCTAGACCTGCGACGGGTCACCGTGCTGGGCGGCGATGGCGACCTGCATCGGCTCACCTACGACACGCTGGTGCTGGCCCTGGGCGGTGTGACCCACACGTTCGGGATCCCGGGCATCCCCGAGCACGCGGTGGGCATGAAGACCCTGGCCGACGCGTTCAGCCTGCGCAATCGGATCGTGGAGATGCTCGAGCGCGCGGACCTGGAGGAGAACGCCGACGAGCGCGAGGCGCAGCTCACCTTCGTCGTGGGCGGCGGCGGGTTCAGCGGGGTCGAGACCGCCGGCGAAGTGGAGGACTTCGTCCGACGCCTGCGCAAGCGCTACTACCCCAAGATCGAGCAAGCGGCGATCCGCACCTACCTGGTGGAGCTCGGTGATCGACTGCTGGGCGAGCAGGCGCCGGAGATGGGCGAGTACGCCCGCCGCAAGCTGGAGGGGCGGGGCTACCGCGTGATGCTGCAGACGGCCATTCGCGAGGTCCGCGAGAACGAGGTGGTGGTGGCCAGCGGTGAGGAGCAGGAGACAATCCGGACCCGGACGGTGATCTGGACAGGCGGCGTGCGGCCCGCGCCAATCATCGCCGAATGTGGCGTGGAGACCGACAAGGGCGGCCGGGCGCTGACCGCCGCCACCATGCAGACCAGCCGCGACGGGGTCTACGCCATCGGCGATTGCGCGGTCATCCCCAACGTCGAGGATCCCCAGGGGCGCCCCCATGCCCCGACCGCCCAGAACGCCGTTCGCGAGGCGAAGACGCTGGCCGACAATATCCTGGCCCGCATCGACGGGCGCGAGCAGCGCCCGTTTCGCTACACGCCGCTGGGGCAGCTGGCCTCGATCGGGCATCACACCGGGGTGGGGGAAGTGTTCGGCATCAAGGTCCGAGGCCTGATCGCCTGGTTCATGTGGCGCGGCTACTACTGGAGCCGCACGCCGGGAATCAACCGCAAGGTGCGGGTGGCCATCGACTGGCTGCTGACCGCCCTGTTCGGCGCCGATCCGGTGCAGCTCAAGGTCGAGGACCGCACCAGCCCGATGAGCTCATCCGGCACCCGCCGGCCGCCGGAGCGCGACGGAGCCTGAGCGCGCGGTACACTCGGACCGATGTCACGAGCCGACCGGCGCGCCTACAAGCGCCTCACCAAGAACCAGGATCCGTACGCCCTGCCCGCAGCCGCCCAGCGCACCCGCGGACGGCAGCGCCCGCGCCGCCCGGAGCGATCATCGGGCGAGTTCCGCTTCATCACCGGCCGGTTCCTGGCCTGGGCGGTTGGCGGTGCCGCGGTCGCCGGCCTGCTCGGCCTCTCCATGGCGTGGCCCAACGGCATGCCCTTTGCCGCGTACGTGGGCCTGGCGGTCGCGGCCGCCTGGCTGGCCCTGGCATGGCTTGTCCGCGCCGGTCAGCGCCGCGCCGCGGCTTCGCGGCCGCCCGCCGCGTCACGCTGAGGCGATGAGCGGCCCGGTCGGGGCGGGCCTTGCCATCGTCGCCGGCTACCTGCTCGGCTCGGTGCCTGCCGGCCTGCTGGTCGGTCGCATGGTGGGCGGCGTGGACCTGCGCGACTACGGATCGCGGCGCACCGGCGCCACCAATGCCACGAGGACCCTGGGGGCCGGCTGGGGCGCGCTGGTCCTGCTTCTCGACCTCGGCAAGGGCGTGGCTGCCGTGCTTCTGGCCCGGACGCTGTTCGACGGTGACGCCTCCGAATGGGTGCCGGCCGCCGCGGGCCTGGCGGCGGTAATGGGCCACAACTGGTCGGTCTTCATCCGATTCACCGGCGGCCGAGGCGTGGCCACCACCGGCGGGGGCCTGCTAGCCCTTTCGCCGCTGGCCGTCGTGGCGGTGGTGCCGCTGATGCTGGCGATCGTGTGGCGGACCCGTTACGTGTCGCTCGCCTCGCTGGCGGGGGCAGCCGGCGCCGTGCTGGTGACCGCCGCCCTGGCGCTGGCGGGCATCGGATCCTGGCCGGCCTTCGGCTACGCTCTGCTGGCCGGGACGCTGGTGTTCGCCTCGCACGGCGACAACATCGGCCGGTTGCGGGCGGGGACGGAGCGACGCATCGGGGAGAGGGAGGCGCTGAGCGGCGATGACCGAACCTGAGCCCGTCGCCCGCATGACGACCCTGCCCAACCTGCTGGGGCTGGGGCGCATCGCGGCGACCCCGGTGGTGGTGGCGCTCATGCTGCTGGCCTTCCCGGGCGCCGCGTTGATCGCCTTCGTCCTGTTCGGCCTCGCCGCTGTGAGCGACTTCGTGGATGGCCGCCTTGCCCGCGCCCGCAACCAGGTCTCGCCGCTGGGCGTGTTCATGGACCTCACCGCCGACAAGGTGCTCGCCGCCGGCGTGCTGATCGCCATGGTCGAGGTGGAGCTGCTCCCGACCTGGATGGTCGCGCTGCTGCTGATCCGCGAGCTGGTGGTGCAGGGCGTGCGCCAGGTCGCCGCCAGCTCCGCGGTGGTCATGCCGGCCCGCGCGCTGGGCAAGAGCAAGACGCTGGTCACCCTGCTGGGGATGGGCATCCTGCTGCTTTCCTACGACGCCGCGACCGGCGGGCCGCTGGCCGGCATCGGGGCGCGGGACGTGCTGTACTCGGCCGGCTACTGGTTGATGGTGCTGGCCACCGCGCTTTCGGTGGTGTCCGGGTGGGAGTACGTGCGTGCCGCCATGCCGGTGCTGACCGGTCGGTCGGCGCGGGGCTGAGCCCCCGCTACTTGACCAGGCGACGCTCCATCTGGGTCATGGCGATCCACAGCCCCACGGTCGTGAAGGCCAGCAGGTAGGCCACGTCGAACAGCATGGTGGCCTCCAGGGTGCCGGTCGACAGGCCACGGAAGAGGTGCACGCCGCGGTACAGGGGCAGGGCCTCGACCACGAAGCGGACCACCGGCGACACGGTGTCGTAGATGCTGATCGGGAAGAAGACGCCGCCGAACAGGAACATGGGCATCACCACCAGCCCCATCGGCAGGTCGAAGTCCTGGACCGTGCGCATGAAGGACGTGGCCGCCAGGCCGGCGGCGCTGAACGCGGCGCCCAGCAGGACGGCGCCGGGCACCACCAGCAGCACCCACGAGGAGAAGACCAGCCCCATGGCGAACATGACGCCCACGAAGGCGGCGGCGTAGAGCGTGCCGCGGAAGAGCGACCAGATCAGCTCCCCGATGGCGATGTCCCGGATCCCGAGCGGCGTGGCCATCATGCCCTCGTAGATCCTCTCGTAGTTGAGCCGGAAGAAGACGTTGAAGATCGTCTCGGCGATCGCCCCATTCATGCAGGACATGGCCAGCAGGCCGGGCGCCACGAAGGCCGCGTACGGGATCTCGAAGCCGGGCCGGATCTCCACGGTCTGCACGAAGGTGCCCAGCCCGTAGCCGATGCCCAGCAGGTAGAAGAGCGGCTCGAAGAAGCCGGAGACGATCACGATCCAGCTGTGGCGATAGACCATCGCGTTGCGCTGCACCACCCGCATCGATCGGCGCAGCGTCCCGGTCAGCGCCGAGGCAGGACCCGGGGCGGGGATGCGTCGGGTGATGGCGGTCATCGGCTCTGCATCCTCAGCTCATCAGCCGGCGCTTCAGGAGCCGATGTGCCAGCCAGGCGCCGAAGGCCAGCATCCCCGCCAGGTAGGCCAGGTGCAGCGGCCACGCCCCCAGAAAGGCCGGCTCGGCCAGCACCGTGCCGCGGATCAGCGCCACGCCGTGGTAGAGCGGGGTGAGGGCCGCGGCCCATTCGACCGGATCGGGCAGACGGCTGAGCGGGAAGAACGTGCCGCTGAACAGGAAGAGCGGGTTGATGACGAAGCGGAACATCCAGCTGAACCCCTCGCCGGTCCGTTGCGTCGCGGCGAAGGCCATCACCACCGAGGAGAAGGCGAGGCCGGTCAGGATGGCCGCCGGGACGGCCAGGATGGCGCTGGGCCAGCGGGCGATGCCGAACATGGTCAGCACCAGCAGGAAGACGCTCGAGATGGTGAGCACCCGGAACGCGACCCACAGCAGCTCACCGCCGACCAGGTGCCGGACGTCCAGCGGCGTGGCCAGCATGGCCTCGTAGTTGCGGCGCCAGGCGATCTTGCCGAGCACCGGGAAGGTGGCCTCGAAGACGGCCGACTGCATGCAGGTTGCCGCCAGGATGCCCGGCCCCAGGAAGTGGATGTAGTCGTAGCCCTCGACGTCGCCCCGGATCAGCGTCCCCAGCCCGATGCCCATCGCGGTGAGGTACAGCAACGGGGTCAGGAACGAGCCGAGCATGCTGCCGCGCCAGGTGCGACGGTAGACCCACAGGTTGCGCTGCAGGACACGGGCCGCTGGGACGAGGCTGGACGCGGTCATCGGTCCGTCTCGCTACTCGACCAGGGTGCGGCCGGTGAGCCGCAGGAAGACGTCCTCCAGGCTGGCTCTTCTGACCAGGGCGGACTCGAGCGGGACCTGGCGCTCGTGGACGGCCTCCAGCGCCCGCTCGCCGTCGGGGACGTACAGGAGCAGGCGGTCCGGCAGCTCCTCGACACGGTCGGCGATGCCCTCCAGGCGGCCGTCCAGCGTGGTTCGCACCGCGTCGGTGGGGCGGATCTCCAGGACCTCGCGCGTCGAATAGCGCTCGATCAGGTCGCGCGGCGATCCCTCGGCCACGATCCGGGCCTTGTCCATGACCACCAGCCGGTCGCAGAGCTGCTCCGCCTCGTCCATGTAGTGGGTGGTGATGATGAGCGTCGCGCCACGCTGCTTCAGCCGGTACAGCCGCTCCCAGACCAGGTGCCGGGCCTGCGGGTCCAGCCCAGTCGTCGGCTCGTCCAGGATCACCAGCTCCGGGTTGTTGATCAGGGAGCGCGCGATGGTGAGGCGACGCTTCATGCCTCCCGACAGCGGCTCCACCTGGTCGGCGGCGCGCTCGCTGAGCTGGACGAACTCCAGCAGCTCGTCGGCGCGGGTGCGCGCGACGTCCGAGGCGATGTCGAAGTAGCGCGCGTACATCAGCAGGTTCTCGCGCACCGTCAGCTCGGCGTCCAGGTTGTCGATCTGCGGCACCACGCCCAGGCGCATCTTGATCTGCGCCGCCTGGGTGCGCGGATCCATGCCGATCACCGTCAGTTCGCCCTCGGTTATGGGCGACGAGCAGGCGATCATGCGCATGGTGCTGGTCTTGCCCGCGCCGTTCGGACCCAGGAAACCGAACGCCTCGCCGGTGCGCACGTGGAAGTCGACGCCGTCGACGGCGGTGAAGCCGTCAAAGCGCTTGGTCAGGCCGCGGGCAAGGACGAGGGACTCGCTGGTCATGGGGGTCGCCATTCTAGACCGATGCCCGGGCGCCGATTCATCGGTCAAATGACCGAGGCGCGAACGGTGATCCAGTGCGTTTCCGCCGTCGTAACGTGTCCGTTGACAGTAGCAAGTTTCAGGAGCAGGATGGCGGGCATGGACGTGGCCGTGGTGGGCGCCACCGGGTTCGTGGGCAGGCACGTGGTGCCGTACCTGGCCGAGCGCGGGCACCGCGTGCGCGCCATCTCGCGTGACGGGGAGCGTCTGCCGGGCTGGGGCGACGCGGTCACGGGCCACGCCGCGGACGTGGAGTCCGGCCAGGGGCTCGCCGACGCCCTGCGCGGCGCCGAAGGCATGGTCCACCTTGTCGCGATCCCGCGCGAGCATGGCGGCCGCACCTTCGAGGAGGTCAACGTGCGCGGCGTGCGCCGGGCACTGGCCGCAGCGCGCCAGGCGGGCGTGCGCCGCGTGGTGCACCTGTCGGTGCTCGGCGCCGCCGAGGATCCGAAGCTGCGCTACCTGCACAGCAAGTGGCGCGGCGAGCAGCTGGTGCGCGACTCGGGTATGGAGTGGGTCATCCTGCGTCCATCGCTGCTGTTCGGCGAGGGGGACGGCTTCTTCAACCTGGTGAAGGTGACCCTCACCTGGTGGTCGCCCGGCATCGTGGCAATCCCGGGCGACGGCAGCACCCGCTTCCAGCCGCTCTCGGTGCAGGACCTGGCGCTCGCCGTCGAGCGCAGCCTTGTCGAGCCTGATCGCGCCGGAGAGGTGTACGAGCTCGGCGGGCCCGAATACCTGAGCTACCGCCAGGTCGTCGAGCGCGTGATGAAGGTCACCGGCAAGCGGCGGCTGAAGCTCAACATGCCGATCCCGCTCATCAGCGCCCTCACCGCGGTCACCGACCGGGTGCTGCCCATCTTCCCGGT
>DASUSP010000055.1:0-2738 GCA_036375035.1 Candidatus Limnocylindria bacterium | reverse complement strand
CGACTTCAGCCAGGACGGCGCACGCTGGGCGGACACTTGGTCCGACCTGGAGAGTGGGCCGTCCCTGAGGGTGCGCGAGACAGCTGAGCCGAGCGAGCCGGTGGTGGTCGCCGCAGCCACCAGCAGCGCTGCGGCACTGGGCGTCGCGCCGCCGGAGCTGCTGACCCTGACCGCGGCGGACGGCGAAACGCCCCTGCACGCCGCCCTCTACCGGCCGCAGCGACCGGCGGCCACGCCGCCGCCGTGCGTGGTGTGGGTGTATGGCGGGCCGCACGCCCAGTACGTGAAGCGCTCCTGGGAGATGACCGCCCACCCGCTGCGCCAGTACCTGGCCCGTGCGGGCGTGGCGGTGCTGGCCGTCGACAACCGCGGCATGGCGTCCCGGGGCACCGCATTCGAGCGACCGCTGGTTCGTCGCCTGGGAACGGCCGAGGTGGAAGACCAGGCCGCCGCGGTGCGGCAGCTTGCGGAGCGCGGCGAGATCGACATCGACCGGGTCGGCATCACGGGCGGCAGCTACGGCGGCTTCATGACGATCCGGGCCATGGCGCTGGAACCCGAGCTGTTCCGCGTCGGCGTGGCGGTGGCGCCGGTCACCGACTGGCGCGGCTACGACACGGCCTACACCGAGCGCTACCTCGGCCTGCCGGACAGCGACGCGGCGGCGTACGAGGCGTCGTCCGCGCTGAGCGTGGCAGTGCGGATCACCGGCAGCCTGCTGCTCATCCACGGCGCGATCGACGAGAACGTGCACCTGCGCCACTCCACCGGCCTGGTGGCGCAGCTGCAGGCAGCGGGCCGTGACGTCGAGCTGGTGCTGCTGCCCGCGGACCGGCATCGGACCCGCTCCGCGGCCGGGCTGGCCACGCGGGATCGGCGCACGGCGCGACACCTGCTCGCCGGACTGGGCGTTCCGCTGCCCGATGAGCTGGCCCGCGACTGACCCGAGCCGAGTTCAGGCGGCGACGGGCTCGTACAGCAGGCCGTAGGTGATGCCGGGATCGGGCGCGAAGGCGGTCCGCATGTTGCAGCCGCTGCAGACGAGCTCATCCGAGGTCTCGTCGACCTCGAAGGCGAGCTCCTCCTCGCACCATGGGCAGGAAAGTTGAACGGTCATGTCCCGATCCTGCACTCGCTCCGTGACACCTCGCGTGTCGCGATGCGAGGGCCGCCACTCCATCGGTCCACCATCGGCCGGACGGCAAACGCTTGCGTACTTGCGCAATCAGTGAGAAGATGGTCGCCGAATGGAAGCGACCGTCTCCCCCGACCTGGTTCGAGACCGCTCCGCCGCCATCGCCAAGGCGCTGTCCGACGCGAAGCGGCTGTGCGTGGTCGAATGCCTTGCCGAGGGCGAGCGCTCGGTGAGCGACCTGTCGCGCGAGGCGGGCTGCCAGGTGCCGAACATGAGCCAGCACCTGGCCGTCCTGCGCTCGGCGGGCATCGTGACCACCCGGCGCGAGGGGAGCATGGTCTTCTACCGGCTCGCGGACCCGCAGGTCCTCGAGGTGTATCGACTGTTGCAGCTGGTCGCCCGCTGAGGGTCGACTCGAATACGAAAGGAACACAAGAGGAACCGATGTCGAACGTACGCGAAGCGACCGACGCCAATTTCGAAGAGCTCGTGATCAAGAGCGAGAAGCCGGTCATCGTCGACTTCTGGGCCGCCTGGTGCGGACCCTGCCGCCTGGTCGCGCCGGAGATCGACAAGCTGGCCGAGAAGTACGCCGGCAACGTGGAGGTCGTCAAGCTGGACGTGGATGCCAACCCGCACACGGCCATGCACTACGGGATCATGAGCATCCCCACCGTGGCGTTCTTCGCGCCGGGCCAGCCGCCACGCGCCGCCGTCGGCTTCCGCCCAGCCGAGCAGTTGGAGACGGCCTTCGGTTTGGAGGCATACGCCAAGACGGCCTGACCGCCTGAGGAGCCGCCCGCAACGCACTGATCGACGCCCGTCCCGGAGCCCGGGGCGGGCGTCGCGGTCCGCGTCGGGCGTCGCGGTCCGCGTCGGGCATACTGCGCGCCATGTCCGAGGGAGGAGCCCGCCGCCCGCTTCGCATCGCCCTGACTGTCATGCTGGCGGTCGGGCTGCTGCTGGCGTGGCTCGCGCCGGTGGCCCTGGCGGCTCACGGCGACTTGGTGGTCAACGCCACCACCCGCTACCAGGTCCTGCCCGAGGCCGGTCGCGTGCACGTGGTGATCGACGCGGTCGCCACCTCCTTCGAGCCCGATACCGAGGACGGGCGGATCTACTACTCGGGCATCAGCTTCGCGGTCCCGGCCGAGGCCAGCAACATCGCGGCATTCTCCGGAGGGGCCCCCATCCCGGCCCAGGTCGTCGAACGGACCGATGCCTACCAGGTCGTGGAAGTCACATTCGACCAGCAGGTCTTCTTCCAGGAGAGCTACACCTACACGGTCGTCTTCGACCTGGTCGATCCCGGCGGCGTGGCCGACCGCGACGTCCGCATCGGTCGCAGCCTGGTGGCCTTCCCGGTGTGGGCCTTCGGGACCGATGACCACCCCGGCAGCAGCGTCCGCGTCGAGCTTCCGGCTGGCTTCGAGCCCACCATCCAGGGCTCGACCATGGCGGTCGAGGAGGGCTCGGAGCTCACGATCCTCAGCGCCCAGCCGGCGGATCCCTTCGACTTCTTCGCCTACCTCTCCGCCGATCGCCCCGGCGCTTTCGCCGAGACGCCGCTCGACGTCCAGATGAGCACCGAGACGGCGCGCGT
>DASUSP010000054.1:0-6295 GCA_036375035.1 Candidatus Limnocylindria bacterium | reverse complement strand
GCCGGGGTCGCGCCTGCCGCTGCAGCGCTACCTGCGGCACATCGGGCGACGGCTCGACGAGCTGGAGCGGATCATCTGCACCCACGGGCACCCCGACCACATCGGCGGGGTGCGCGAGCTGGCTTCCGGCGGGGCGCAGGTCCTAATTCACCCCGAGGACCTGGCCGGCGTCGAGGTCACGCTGCGCGATGCGCTGCGCGCGCGCAGCCGCGGTCCGCTGCTGCATTACCTGACGCCGCATCCCGGGGACACCGTTCCTGTTCACGACGGCGATGTGCTGCCCGTACTGGGAGGCCTGGAAGTCGTCCATACGCCGGGCCACACGCCGGGCAGCGTGTGCCTGTGGCTGCCGGAGCATCGGGTCCTGTTCACCGGCGATGTGCTGCAGGTGGTGCGCGGCCGGCTGACGTATGCCAGCTGGTTCTTCAGCCACGATTACGCCGCGGCGCGGCATTCGGTCGCGCGGCTGGCCGAGCTGGACCCGCTGATCATCGCCACCGCGCATTACCGCCCATGGACAAGCGACTGCCAGGGCACCCTCCGGGACCTGGCGCTGCGGGCCGCGCGGTAGCGCTCAGAGCGCTTCGACCGCCGCGCGAACCCGCTCGGTCGCCTCGGCCGGGTCGTCCTCTGGGCCGAAGCGCAGCGGCTTGCCGAAGACGATCTCCAGGTCGCCCCGCCACGGCACTCCCGGCGCCTTCATGTCGATCCGGCTGTGGCGGTGGACCTTGAGGCGCATCGGGACCACCGGCACCGCGCCGAGGACGGCGATCAGGCCCGTGCCCGACTTGAACGGTTGCAGCGGTCCATCGATCGTCAGCTGACCCTCCGGGTAGAGCAGGATCGAGTACCCGCGGTCCAGCCGGTCCCCGAGCAGATCCAGGCTGCGCCGCGCGGCGCCCTCGCGGTTGATCGGGAAGGCGTTTGCCAGCACGCCGGCCAGGAAGCCGCGCCAGCGGGTCGCGAAGATGGAGTCCTGGGCGGCGGCGGTCGCGAGCTTCCAGCGCCACCCAAGCGGGATGGCGCAGATGATCGGCGCGTTGTCGTTGTGCATGTGGTGGTTGGGCGTGAACAGGACCGGGCCAGCCAGGCCGCGCAGGTTCTCCAGGCCGACGGTGCGGCGCCGATAGAAGATCGTGAGCAGCAGCTGCCCCAGCGTCTGCTGCAGCCCGATCCCGAGCGCCCGCACCAGCGGGTTGAGCGGCCAGGAGTGCATCCCCTCGTCCCGCTTCGCTCCTGCCGCCCGATCGATCAGCGCCTGCATGTCCGCCAGCGTCGCGTCAGGGTCGAGCTCGGCGTCGTCGACGTAGACTCCCAGATCCTCCTCGATCAGGCTCAGCAGCTCCACCCGGCCCAATGAGTCCAGCCCCAGGTCGGATTCCAGGCGTGCCTCGGGCCGTACCGCGGCCGCATCGACTCCCTCCATGCGCGCGACGAGGCGTTCCAGCGGCGTGCGCTCGTCCGCAGCGGCTGCGTCGACGGTGGCAGTCCCGGACGCCTGTGCCTTCACCCATGCCGCCAGCTCGGCCTTCTTGACCTTCAGCGTTGGCGTGCGGGGGAAGTCCTCATTGGGCCAGACGCTGAATCCGCGAACCTGCTGGTGCCCTCCGAGGCGCGCGTTGGTGGCCGCCACCGCGTCGGCAGCCGCAGAGGGATCCTTGAGGAGCAGAACCGCGTGCACGGTGGTCGCGCCCTCCGCGTCCTCCAGGCCGATGACGGTGGCATCCTGGACCCGGGGGTCCTGCATCAGGGCGCTCTCGACGTCCTCCGGGTAGACCTTGGTCCCGTCGGCCAGCGCCAGCATGTCCTTCTTGCGGCCGTGGAGTGTCAGGAAGCCGTCAGCGTCCAGCGAACCGAGGTCGCCGGTGTGATACCAGTCGTCGCGCAGGACCTCGGCGGTCGCCTCCGGCTTTTCCCAGTAGCCCATGAAGACGTTTGGGCCGCTCACCAGCACCTCGCCGTCCTCGGCAATCCGGACCTCGACGCCCGGGATCGGCTGACCCACCGTTCCCAGCCTGTTTGCATCCAGGCGCGTCATGGTGGCCACCGGAGCGAGCTCGGTGGCGCCGTAGCCCTGCAACGGCATGACGCCCATCTCCTCCCAGCGCCGCGCCAGGATCGGGCTCAGGTATGCACCGCCCAGGGCCACGTACCGCAGGGCGCCGAGCTGGCGCAGGACGGGCATGAAGAGCAGTCGCCGGACCGCCATCGGCACGTGGCGGGCCACGCCGTGGAGGCGCTCGAAGAGCGCCTGCCGTCCGGCGGCCTCGACCTGGCGCGTGATGGCGTTGTCGAGCAGCTTCAGGACCTGCGGGACCGCGAGGAGCATCGTCACCCCCTGCTCGCGGAAGGTGCGCGCCAGGACCGATGGCTGCAGGCTCGTCGGGTAGACCACCATCGCGCCGGCGATCAACGGCGCCAGGAAGCCGGGGTTCATGCCGTACATGTGGGAGAGCGGCAGCATCGAGAGGACACGCGTCTCGGTCCCCAGCGGCACCACGCTGCGCAGGGTGATGCTGTTCGACATGATGTTGCGGTGGCTCAGCATCACGCCTTTCGGCTCGCCGGTGGTGCCGGACGTGAACACGATCTCGGCCAGCGTCCCGGGGTCGATCTCCGGCCGGGGCGCGGGCGCCGCATCGGTGGCACGGTCGACCAGCGACTCCACGGTGACCATCGGGAGTTCGAGGCGGCTGGCCACCTTCATGGTGGGTAGCGAGGCCAGCACCAGCTTGGGCCGCGTCTGGGCCGCCACCTTTGCGACGAGAGCGTCGGTGGAGCGCACGTCGACCGGGACCGATACCGCCTGGGCCCACTGCGCGCCCAGCGAGGCGATCCCCCACTCCGGCCGCGGCACGGCCCAGATCAGGACCCGGTCCCCGGGACCGATGCCGTGCTCCTCTAGCAGGAGCGTCGCCACCCGGGGCACCAGCTCCGCCACCTGGCGGTAGGTCCAGGTCCTGGTCCGGAAGGCTGGCTTGATGCGCAGGGCCGGGCGGTCGCCGTGATCCCGGGCGACCTGGTTAACGAGCTCGGGAAGTGTCTCGGCCATTGCAGCAGGCTAGACCGTGGCACCTGCGGTCAGACAGCGGTGGGCCAGAGTGGTGCGCGCCCGCGTGTATCGGTCCCCGACTCCCATTGGCGCAAGACCGCGGCAAGGGTGCGGCAAGGTGGTCGAGCCACGCTGCGCCGATGCCGGTTTCTTTCCGGCCGGCATCCGAGCGGCATTGGTGCGGAGGAGGAGGTAACGGGATGAGGCGACTGACGGCGGTCTTGATGGCGATCGCAATACTCGTTATGGCAGCGACGCCGGCATTGGCCGGCAAGGCCAGCACGCGACCGCTGAGCGACTGGCTCGACGCTCAGCAGTTGGTGCTCGACCCGATGGTGCCGATTGAGCTGCTGGTGATCAGCTGGTACGAGCCGGACAGTGGCGAGCAATACCTGGCCGACATGGATGGCCGCGTGGCGATGTGGGTTACCGCGAACGGGGGCGCGGCGCACATGCCATCGATCAGCGGCAGCGTCCACGAGCGGCTGCTGCCCGATGGTCGTGCCCTCGTCAAGATCAACCTTCGCTTCAACGAAGCCATCACTTATGTCTGGCGCGACGAGAACAACTTCGAGGACTTCCCTGAGGGACCGGAGCTGTTCGGATACCGCGCCAGCGAGATTGCCGACGGCGCCGACCCGGTCCTCGGTGACGGCTGGTTCAGCATCAGCTTCATCAACCCCGTCCCCGGCGGCCCACTGCCCGAACTGGGCCAGCTGGCCTTTGAGCCGGACGAGGGCCAGGAGGTCATCGACGTGAGCTTCCACGCCGCAGCCCGCGGGCCGCTGCGCGAAGCCTCCGGCTGGACCGAAGGGACCTATGGGCAGGCCGCAACCCAGCAGATCGGAGTGTTCCAGGGTCGCACGCCGGACGGTTATCCGGTGGAATGGGTCACGTTGCACCCAGTGGGCGGCTGAGAGGGAACGAGTATCTGAGATCGGCACCCGGCCGATGATCGGCTCCGCGCTCGCAGCGCCGGCGTCGGCCGTGGTGCCCTAGCGCGCCTCAGGTCGACGCAGCGTCATGGCCCCGCACGCGTGGAGGGACGGGAATCGCCCCGCCCCTCCAGCCAATCCTCAGTACACGGCGAGGCTCAGTCGGCCGCTGGCCCCTCCCCATCCCCCAACCTGGACGTAGTAGGTCGCGCCCGGATCGGTCTCGATGGTGACTCGGGCCTGCAACGAGAAGAAATCAGGCTCCTCGAAGACGTCATCCACGCAGGCGACCTGCGTGAACGACCCTCCATCCGACGTATAGACGCCGATCACCGTGTCGAAGTCCGACCCCGCCGAATCCACGGTGATCGCTCCACCCGTGCCGTCAACCGTGTACCAGGCGGTATGGCCCAAGGGAACTTCGAAATCACCGAACTCGGGATCGGAGACGGTGCAAGGCGCCTCCGGGTCCAGCACCGTGCCGCCAGTGCGGACGGTCACGCTATCACCCGGGACGAGCGGGACGGCACCCACCGGCGTGTCGTTGGCCAGTCTGGGCCCCTTCCCGGGGTTCGGATTCGTGATGATGGACCGCGACTTGGCGTCCTGCGCGAAGCACGCTCCCTCGTCCATTGGCAGTACACGCGCCCCGGCCGGCGTCTCGAGGCTCAGCGTTCCAGTCACGAGGAGCTCCTGGCCCACCACCTTGAACTTCTCGTTGCCGAAGCGCTCCATGGAGTTGAGGCGGTCACCCGGCGTCAGGCTGGCGTCCACCACCGCGCTGCCGGAAACCTCATTGGTCATCTCGGAAATGAGATCCATGCCTGCGCTGAACTCGGTACTCGTCAGCAGCGCCGATTCAGCAAACCCGAAGTACGCCCCTGAGGCGTCCACGACGAAGACATCGGCGAATGAACCGAACTCATCGGTGATGCCAGTGAGGCCCACGAACGAGTCTGCGTCCTCCCAGTAGCAGCTGACTACCAGCTGGTCCGAGGTGTAGATGTAGGCATTCGGGTTTGTCTCGAATGTCGCCACGACCGAGCGCCCGGCGAGGCATCCGGACAGGTCCGTATACGAGATCCCGCCCGGAAGAGTGAGCGTCCCCTCCACCGCCAGGGGCTGGAACGTGCCCGAGATCCGCACTCGACGGTTTCCATCGCGGAAGGCGTCGCTGAACTCCTCGACCGGCCCGGCTTCGGTCAGCGAGGCGTCCAGCACCGCCGGGCCCACAATTGCGCCCAGCGGGTTCTCCGCAGTGGGATCCCACTCGTGCATCACGAACGTCGCTGTAATCGTGCTGCCGTCGGCCGCCAACATGACGGTCGCTGCACCGCTGACGAGGGCTGGTTCGTCCTCGTACGGGCTTGTGCCCGGCTCCCAGAAGCCGACGATGCCGAACTCGCCGAATTCCTCGCTTACTCCAGCGGAAACATAGGCGGATCCGGCGGTCTCGTCGGTCAGGAGGCAGTCCACGGCCGTCTGCGTGTCGGTCGATCGGATGGGCGGCGCGCCGAGGACCGATGCAGGCATTCCACCAACGATCAGGGCCGCCGCAGCAACGACGGCAAATCCTCTTCTGCCCATGAAAGGATCCTCCCCTTGGCCGGTCGCGGGCGCCCCAGTGCCCCGTCTTCACCGGTGAGGATCCGATCATCCAGCAGGCATACTGCGGCGGAACCGCGGTGGACGACCCTGCTCATCTGGCGTGTTGAACGCTGCCGCGCACCTCGCACTCATACTCGGTGATCGGTCCCGCCATGAGGATCGACACCCCAAGGGGTAGAGGGATGGAGCGGAGGCTCGTCGAGCGGGCGATGCACGGCGACGAAGAGGCGTTCGACCTGATCGTTGGACGCCTCGGGGACAGCCTCTACTCCGTGGCGCGCCGGATCCTGCGCGACACGACCCTTGCACAGGACGCCACGCAGCAGGCGCTGCTTGACACGTGGCGCAACCTGCCGCAACTCAGGGATCCCGACAAACTCGAAGCCTGGGCCTATCGACTCCTGGTGAACGCCTGTCACGCCGAAGCACGCCGCGAGGGACGTCAGCACGGCAACCTTCGACTGCTGCCTCACGACGGGCCGATTAGCCCGGATCCGGCCTCGAGCATCGTCAACAGCGATCAGCTGGACCGCGCGTTCCGAGGGCTCAGCGTTGAGCATCGGTCCGTGGTCGTGCTGGTCCACTACCTGGGATTCACCCCCACCGAGGCGGCCGAGGCGATGGGGACGCCCGCCGGCACGGCCCGCTCTCGACTGCACTAGAGGACCAGGTCGCCATGCATCGGATCCTGGACTCCATC
>DASUSP010000053.1:0-2839 GCA_036375035.1 Candidatus Limnocylindria bacterium | reverse complement strand
ATCCTGGCCACGCGCCGGACGGCGGCCAGCCCCCGCCACTGGGGCATGGTGCGCGACATGCTCCGCTTCTTCCGCGAGGCGCGCGCCGTGCTGGACGCCGACGAGCGCACGCAGGCCACCCTGGGCGAGTTCCTGGAGCAGGGCCGATACGGACGCGCCTTCGCACAGCACTTCCTGGTGCCGCTGACCGCGGCGGTGTGGTCCACCGCCCCCGAGCTGATCGAGGAGTTCCCGGTCGACTACCTGCTGCGCTTCCTGGACAACCACGGGCTGATCGGGCTGGGAAAGGCGCACCAGTGGCGGACGATCCGCGGCGGGTCCCGCACATATGTGGAACGGATCTTGGAGGGACTCCCAGCCGGAACGCTGCGCGGCGGTGCCCTCGCCGTGCGGCGCACCATTTCCGGCGTCCTCGTCACGGCGGACGACGGCACGACCGAGCGCTACGACGCCCTGGTGCTGGCCACCCACGCGGACGACGGCCTCCGCCTGCTGACCGATGCCGACGCGCACGAGGTCTCGGCCCTGGGCGGCTTCGAGTACTCGACCAACCGGGTCGTGCTGCACACCGATGAGGGGCAGCTGCCCCGGCGGGCGGACGCGCGCGCGTCGTGGAACGTGATGGTGGCCGATTGCCGGCGGCCCGGCGACCAGCTGTCCATGGCCTACCACATGAACCGCCTGCAGCAGCTGCCCGGCGCGGTGCAGTACTCGACCTCGGTGAACCCCGGGCCGGAGCTGGGCGACGAAGAGGTGATCGTGGCGCGCGACATGGCCCACCCGACCTACACGTTCCAGACCCTGGCGGCGCAGGATCGGCTGCGTGCCATCCAGGGCCGCAACGAGACGTGGTACGCCGGCGCGCACCTCGGCTACGGCTTCCACGAGGACGGCTGCCGATCGGGCTACGAGGCGGCAGCCGCCGTGGCGGCGGCACTGAGCAGCCGGACGGTCGAGGAGGTGGCGGCGTGAGGTCGTACCTGCTGCGCGGCAAGGTCAAGCATCGGCGCTCGCGCCCCTTCGTCTACGAGCTGGAGCACGACGTCTTCTACTTCGCGCTGGATCTCCGGGAGCTGGATCACGTGGCCCGCCGCCTGCGGCTGGTGAGCCGCAACCGGCGCAACCTGTTCAGCTTCCGCGACTCCGACCACTGGCTGCCGGCGGCGGCGGACCTGGAGGCATCGGTCCGTGCGCACCTGCGCGCCGAAGGCGAGGAGCCGGAAGGCTGGGCCACCACCCTGATCACCAACCTGCGCAACCTGGGGCACGTCTTTAACCCGGCCAGCTTCTACCTGTGCCGGGATGCGGCGGGTGAGCTGCGGGTGATCGTGGTCGAGGTGCACAACACCCACGGCGAGCGGATCCTCTACACCCTGCGGCCGTCGCGGACCCGGACCGCGCACGTGGCCAGCATGGTCAAGGAGATGTACGTCAGCCCCTTCATCAGCATGGACTCGCAGTACACGCTGCGCGTGCGCGAGGACGGGGAGCGAACCTTCATCGTCATCGACCAGACGGAGGCTGGGGAGCCCGTGCTCCAGGCCTCGCTGGCACTCACCCGCGAGCGATTGACCGATACGTCTCTGCTGCGCATGCTTCTGCGGTACCCGATGGTGACGCTCAAGACGATCGTGTTCATCCACTTCCACGCCCTGCGCCTCTGGCGGCGGGGCGCAACGTTCCATCCCCACGGTGCGGCCAAGGAGCCGCGGCGGAAGGGCGCTGCCCTTGCGTCCGTGGCACGCAACGGCGGAGCAGGGTCGGTTCCACGCCCCTCCGCTGCGAGAACTTGCCCGCCCGAGCACGAATCGGCGAAGCAGACCGTTGTCGTTCGCCATTCCATGCTCCGCCTGAAAGGCCGCACGGGGCCGCAGCACCCATGACCTCGCGCCCTGCGGCGCGCGTCTCCCCCACCCCGGCCTCCATCCTGGAGGCGACCGGCGAGCGAGCGCTGCTGGGCGCCGCCGCGCGGATCCGGGCCGGGACGCTGTCCGTGGTCATGCCCGACGGCTCGCGGCGCGAGTTCGCCGGGGCCGAGCAGCCGGAGCTGGCCGGCGAGATCCGGATGCACGACCGTGCCGCGTTCGTGAGGCTGCTGCTCGACGGTGAGACCGGGGCCGGCGAGGCCTACATGGACGGGCAGTGGTCGTCGCCGGACCTCGTGGCGCTGCTGCAGCTGGCATCGGTCAACCGGCAGGCGCTGGCGCTGACCTCGGGCTGGTGGCGGGCGCCGACCAGGGCGATGCGCACGCTGGCGCATCGGGCCAACCGCAACACGCTGTCCAAGGCGCGCGAGAACATCGCCCGCCACTACGACCTGTCCAACGACCTGTACCGGCTCTTCCTGGACGAGACGATGACGTACTCGTCGGCAGTGTTCAGATCACCTGAACAGTCCCTGGCCGATGCGCAGCGCGAGAAGTACCGGGTCATCGCCGACGACGCCGGGCTGGAGCCGGGCATGCGGGTGCTGGAGATCGGGTCCGGCTGGGGCGGCTTCGCGCTGTACGCCGCCGGCGAGCGGGAGTGCCGGGTCCTCTCCATCACGCTGTCGCAGGCCCAACTGGAGCTGGCGCGGGAGCGGGTGGCCGAGGCTGGGCTGTCGGACCGCGTGCGGCTGGAGCTGCGCGACTACCGAGAGGTGGCGGGGGAGTTCGACGCGGTGGTGAGCATCGAGATGCTGGAGGCGGTGGGGGCGGAGTACTTCGGCGCCTACTTCGCCGCGATCGACCGGGCGCTGGCGCCGGGCGGGCGGGCCGCGGTGCAGGTCATCTCGCTCCCCGACCCCGACTACGAACGGCAGCGGCGCGGCTCCAACTGGATCCAGAAGTACATCTTC
>DASUSP010000052.1:0-11652 GCA_036375035.1 Candidatus Limnocylindria bacterium | reverse complement strand
ACGATCGCCTCGGCCCGGGTCGCGACCATGAGCTTGTCGAAGATCGTGCTGGCGTAGTTGCGAACCGTCTTGAGGCTGATGCCCAGCCGCGCGGCGATGGTCGCGTTCGCCTCGCCGCGCGCGATGCGGTCCAGGACCTGCCGCTCGCGCTCGGTGAGCTCCGGGAACGGCTCCGCGCGCGGCCCCACGCCCCCGGACGCGAAGAAGGCGACCAGCCTACGGGCCACCCCCGGGCCGAAGACGGCGCCGCCGTGCCCCACGGCGTCGATGGCGCGCAACAGGTCGTCGCCGACTGCGTCCTTGAGCAGGTAGCCCCGCGCTCCGGCGCGCATGGCGTTGAAGACCGATTCGTCGTCCTCGAACATGGTGAGTACCAGCACCGCGGTGCCGGGTCGAGCCGTCGTGATGGCACGGGTGGCCTCGATCCCGTTGCGTCCCGGCATCTGCAGGTCCATCAGCACCACGTCCGGGCGCAGCTCGGCGGCCATCCGGACCGCGGCGTTCCCGTCCTGGGCCTCGCCAACCAGCTCGACCGCAGGCGCGGCGGAAAGGAGGGTCCGCAGCCCGTCGCGGTAGACGGGGTGGTCCTCCGCCACCAGGACGCGGAGCGCGGCCTCAGGCACGGTCGGCCGCCTCGCCCAGCGGCAGCCGAGCGCGGACCGCGACGCCGCCCTCGGCAGCCCGCTCCACTGTCAGCGCGCCGCCCAGCTCCTCGGCACGTTCGCGCATGGTTGCGAGCCCGATGCCCGGGCGGCCGCCCGGGGCCATGCCGCGCCCGTCGTCGCGGACCTCCACCAGGAGCGCGTCCCCGTCGAGCCGCAGGTCGATCCGAGCACGGCTCGCTGCCGCGTGGTGGACGACGTTGGTCAGGGCCTCCAGGCCGATGCGGTAGGCGGCCACCTCCACCGCTGCCGGGAGCCCGTCGAGCTCCGTCTCCGCGTGGACCTCGAACGAGGCCGAGGCAGGCGCCAGGCGGCGCGCCTCCTGGGCCAGGGCCTCGGCGAGCCCCAGCTGGTCGAGGGCGGGCGGTCGAAGGTCGTAGGCCACGCGGCGGACGTCATCGATGGTGCGGCGGGTCTGCCCGGCGAGCTCGTCCAGGAGGCGGCCGACCGCGGCGGGATCGGAGCCGGCCAGCGATCGAGCGGCCTGCAGCTTCATCAGCGACCCGGCAAGTGCCGGACCCAGCCCGTCGTGCAGCTCGCGTCGGAGGCGCCGGCGCTCCTCCTCGCGCGCGCTGACCAGCTGTTGCCGCGAACGCTGCAGGTCGGTGGTGAGGCGCACGGCGTAGGCCGCGGCCCCCGCCTGCCGCGCCAGCTCGGTGAGCAGCTCTCGGTCCGCGGCGGAGAACGGATCGTCGGCGCTGCGCGGGGCCAGCACCAGCCAGCCCACCTCCTCGCCGCGGTGCACCAGCGGGATCCGCTCCAGGAGGCCGCGCGACGTGCCGTGGGCGGCCGCCACCGCGATCGTGCCGTCGTGCCGCAGTTCGATGGCGGCGTAGGGCAGCTTCAGCGCCTCGGCCACCGTGCGGGCCACCACCGGCAGCACCGTGTCCGGTTCGAGCGAGGCCTCGAGCCGCTGGCCCAGCCTGGCGATGGCCCGGTGCGGCTCATCCCGGTCGCCGTAGAGCAGATGGCTCACGCCGCGCTGCAGCCGGTCGCGGAGCGGCAGCGCGACCAGTGCGGCAAGGCCGGTGGCCAGCAGTGCCTCCGCGTAGAGACCCTCACCGGGGAGCACGGCGCCGATCAGCACCACGCTCAGCACGTAGGCGCTCGCCACCCCGATCGTCAGCCCACCGTAGACCAGCGAGCGCTGCAGGATGGTCTCGATGCCGAACAGCTGGTGCCGCCCCACCGCCACGCCCAGCGCCAGCGGGAAGGGGAGGCCGGGCAGCCCGATGAAGCTCCACGGCAGCAGCGGCTCGCCGTTCAGTGCCTCCGGCAGGAACCAGCCGGCCAGTACCCCCACGACGGCCAGCCCGGACGCCGCCGCGATCCATCGAATGCGGACGCGCTCGGCGGGCCGCGCTCGACGCCACTGGATGGCCAGGACCACGAGCGCCGCCATGATCACGGCCGGTACGATCATCAGCTGCGGCCTCGTCCAGCCCCCAACCCAGCCCAGCGTCGTCTCGGCGCCCGGCAGCGAGCCGGCCATCCACGCGGCCTGGGCGCTCAGCGGCAGGAGGTAGGCGAGCAGCACCAGCCGGCGCTGCGCCGCACCCGTTGTCAGCGGCCGCGGGAAGGTCAGGCCGAAGTGCAGCAGCGCCGACCAGAACAGTGTGTAGAACGGGATCGTGGCGGCCAGGTAGAGCAGGGGCATCGGTCCGCCGGCCACGAGGTCGATCGGTCCCAGGCCCATCATCCATGGGAGGGTGCTGGCCACGATGGCGATCGCCGCCACCGCCAGCGCCCGGGTCGGTCCGCGATCGGGTCGCCGATAGATGAGGTAGGCGGCCACGGCGGAAAGCAGCGCGAGCCAGGCGAGCGTGCTCCAGTTCTGCAGGACGACGCCCGCCAGCGGGAAGCTCCCGAGCGTCACCTCGAGCTCCACGCGCTGACCGTCGCGGACGACCACGTAGCCCAGCGTTTCGCCTGGCGCGACGGCCGCTGCACCGTCGAGGGCCGCCAGGGTTCCGCCGGGCCAGCTGGAGATCGGGTGGCCGGCGATGGCCACCACGCGGTCGCCGTCCCGCAGCGGCGAGCCCGCGCCGGGGAGGCGCGTGACGGCCATTCCCTCGTCGGCCCACGACGAGGTCACGTACGTCGCGGTGGCGCCATCGCTGGGGGCGATGAGCCGCAGCGCCAGGAAGGCCGTGGCGAAGACAAGCGCAACCCCGGCAAAGGCGGTCACGGCCCAGCGCCCGGTTTCGATCCGGGTGGCGATGGTCGCGGTCAGCGGCTGCGTGGTCTGCACCTGGGTCCGTCGAGCGTGCGAGTCCCCAGTCTAGGAAGGTGAGGCAAGCGCCCGCCCGCCTCACGGCGCCTCCAGGCCGTGAGCCTCCAGGAGGGCGACGTCGGCCATGATTCGCTCGGTCGGTCCGTCGGCGACCACCTCGCCGCCATCGAGCACCACGGCACGGGGCAGTACCTCGGCCACCAGGCGCATGTCGTGGGTGGCGACCAGCATCGTCTGTGGCAGCCGGTCCAGCAGCCCGATCAGCTCGCGGCGCCCCCGCGGGTCGAGCCCCGCCGACGGCTCGTCGAAGACCAGGACGGACGGGTCCATGCTCAGGACCGATGCCATCGCCACCCGCTTGCGCTGGCCCAGCGAAAGGTGGTGAGGGCGTCGCCGTTCCGAGCCGCTCATGCCCACCGCGGCCAGCGCCCGCTCCACGCGGCCGTGGATCTCGTCCTCCGGCACGCCCATGTGCAGCGGCCCGAAGGCCACGTCCTCCAGCACGCTGGGGCTGAACAGCTGGTCGTCGGGATCCTGGAAGACCAGCCCCACCTCGGCCCGGATGCGCGACACGCTGCGGCGCTCGACAACCACGCCGCCGATCCGCACCGCCCCGTGCGTCGGCTCCAGGATCCCGTTGAGGTGCAGCATCAGGGTGCTCTTGCCGGCGCCGTTGGGACCGATGAGCGCCACCTTCTCGGCGCGCGCCACCACCAGGTCGATGCCGCGCAGCGCCTCCGTGCCGTCGGGGTAGCGGTAGTGGAGGTGCTCGACCTCGATCCAGCGCGGATCGGCCGCCGTCCGATCCCCGCTCATGCGCGCGGCAGCCAGAGCTGCGCGGCCAGCTCGAAGGCCGCGAGGCCGGCGAGCAGCAGGGCGGCGGCCATCCACTCGCCGGTGGTCAGGTCGCGCCCGTGGAAGTGCCGGAAGGTGCCGGTGAAGCCGCGCGCCAGCATCGCCGCGTAGATCCGCTCCGAGCGCTCGTAGCTGTGCAGGAAGAGCGTCCCCACCATCCCGCCGGCGACGCGTGCCCGCCAGCCGAGCGACCCGCCGGAGCGGCGTCCCGGCACAGCCGCTGATCGGGAGGCGCGGGCGCGAATGAGCCGAGCGGCCTCATCGGCCAGGACCGAGAGGTATCGGTACATGAAACCGATAATCGAGACCATCACCTCCGGCACCCGCAGCTTGCGCAGCGCGTCAACGAGCTCGTGGAAGGGCGTCGTGTAGGTGAGCAGCAACGCGGCCTGCACCGAGAGCCAGCTCTTGCCGGCGATGGTGCCAAACTGGCGCACTCCCTCACCGTGGACGGTGAGCTGCATCGGTCCGAGCTGCCAGGTGGCCAGCGGGTCGCCCTCACGCATGAAGATGAGCGGCACCGCGGCCAGCAGGAAGGGGAGTGCCACGAACGCGCCGCGAGCCAGCCGGAACGGGCCCAGGTGAGCGCTGGCGGACGCGACGGTCAGCACCCCGAAGGCGATGGCCATGGCCGCGAAGGAGCCCACCGGCAGCAGGGCCAGCGCCACGATGGTCGCCAGCACCAGGACGAACTTCAGCCGCGCGTCCGCGGCGTGGACGGGGGAGTCGCGCGGGATCTCGCGATCGAGGTCTATCGGTCCGCTTCCGGCGACCGGCGGACGAGGAAGCGTCCCACCAGCCAGATGAGCCCGAAGACGAGGACGACCCCCACCAGTCCGGCCACGATGGTGGCCGCCGGTCCCTCGAGCCCGGGGATGACGTAGTCGGGGATGATGCTGAACGGCGCGTCCTCGGCCCGCTCGGCGAATCCCTGGTCGGTGGCCACGCGCTCCAGGCCGTCGGGATCGCCGGAGGCCAGCGGCGCCAGCACGACCACGACCAGCGCCGCGATGGCCAGTCCGCCCAGCCACCACCATCGGCCCAGGCGATCGCGCGCGCTCACGGTCGGGGCTCCGCCACGCCGGGTCGAAGATCCAGCAGCTCGCCGCGCACGTTGGCGATGAAGGCGATGGCGGCGACCGTGATCGCGGCCTCCCCCAGCCCGATGAGCGCGTGCAGGCCCAGGATGACCGGCAGCGCGACCGCAAGGTCGGTCGCCCCGGAGGCGGCCAGCTGCAGCGTGATGGCCAGGGCGCCGCCCATCACCGCCAGCCAGGCCGCGATGCCCGCCGCGGGGTAACGGCCGCGCGCCTCGCCCCCCAGCAGCCCGGCCACCGCGCGGTAGACCGCGTAGCCGCCCAGCGTGCCGACGATGCCCATGTTGAAGATGTTGGCGCCCATCACCAGCAGCCCGCCGTCCTGGAAGAGGAGCGCCTGGACGGCCACCACGCTGGTCATGACCAGGGTCCCGGCCCACGGTCCCAGCAGCACGGCGGCGAGCACGCCGCCCAGCAGGTGCCCGCTCGTCCCCGGGAAGACGGGGAAGTTGACCATCTGCGCCGCGAAGATGAACGCGGCTGTCACGCCCATGAGCGGCACGGCGCGTTCGTCCAGGGCGTGATTCGTGCGACGCACCGCGTACGCCAGCACCACGATCGAGGCGAGCCACATGGCGCCGGCGACGAGCGGCGTCAGGAACCCGTCCGGTGTGTGCATCCACAGGGCGCCGTCGCGGGCGACGATCGGCCCGGCGCTGGCGATGGTCGGCATGGCCGGATTCTAGGTGGCTCCTGCCCCTATTGCAATAGTTTGCAGTAGCGTCGCGGCGCGTATACTGCCGAACCGATGGAACGGCGAACGCTCCCCGCTCCCTGGACCGACGTCCCCGAGCGCTTCCGGCGGCGAGGGATGCGCTGGACCCCGCAGCGGCGTGCCGTGGTCGAGGTGCTGGCCGAGACCGACGGCCATATCACCGGCGCGGCCCTGGTGGAACGCTGCCGCGCGCGCGACGCGCAGACCATCCCGTCGACGGTGTACCGCACCCTGGACGTGCTCGAGGAGCTGGGGCTGGTGCGCCACGGCCACGGCGCCAACGGCCGGGAGGAGTACCACGTCGGGCCCGGGTCGGAGCACGGACACATGCACTGCGCCGCCTGCGGTGGCTCGTGGGAGATCCCCCACGAGGCGGCTGACCGTATCGTGGGGGCGCTGGCCGACACGGTCAACTTCGAGGTGGACGTCTCCCACGTGACCGTGGTCGGCCGCTGTCGTGACTGCAGCCGCCGGGCGAGCGCCTGACCGTGAGTACCTTCCTGGGCCTGCCCGCCGCGACGCCCGATTCGTTGCGACCCGGTGATGCGCAGGTGGCGATCCTGGGCGTCCCGCACGGCGTGGCCTACCCCGATCCGGGGCTGACCGCGGGATGCGCGGCGGCCCCCGCGGCGATCCGCCAACGATCCGCGCGGATGGCGGCCTTCGTCGATCACCACGACTTCGACATCGACGGGCCGATGCTCCCGCCGGGGAGCGGCACGCGCATCGTCGACCTCGGCGACGTGCCCGGCTCCCCGACCGATGGCCCCGGCAACCAGCGGCGCGCCGAGGCCACCGTTCGTCGCGTGCTGGACGCCGGCGCGATCCCGATCGTGCTTGGCGGCGATGACTCGATCCCGATCCCGGTGCTGCGCGCCTTCGACAGCAGCGGCCCGCTGTGGGTGGTGCAGGTCGACGCGCACCTCGACTTCCGCCACGAGGTCCACGGCGTGCGCGAGGGCTACTCCTCGCCGATGCGCCGAGCGGCGGAGCTGGGGCACGTGGCCGGCATCGTCCAGGTGGGGCTGCGCGGCGTCGGCAGCGCGCGGTCGGCCGACGTCGACGAGGCGCGAGCCGCCGGGAACCTGCTGGTCACAGCGCGCCAGCTGCGCGAGCGCGGCGTGGCCTGGGTGCTGGACCAGGTGCCGGCCGGCGCATCGGTCTTCGTGGCCTTCGACTGCGACGGCATGGATCCCTCGGTGATGCCCGCCGTCTCAGGAATCGCCCCCGGGGGCCTGAGCTACGACGAGGCCGGCGACCTGCTGGGCGGCCTGGCGGCGCGCTGCGCCATCGCCGGGGCCTCCTTCACCGAGCTGCTGCCGGCCCGCGACGTGAACGAGCGCTCCGCGCTGGTGGTGGTGCGGCTGGTTATGCGCCTGGTCGCCGGGATCGCCCGCCGCTGACCGGCGGCCCCTCCGTCCCCATCCGATGTCGACCTTTGGCCCTTGCGCGCCGCCGTGCCCGCGCCGATCGTGGGATCGGCCAGTGAGCATGCATGCAACTGAGGAGGTGACCCGACATGCTCGAGCTGATCGGCTGGGACGTCGGTATGACGGCCTGGGCGGTGATCGTGCTGATCGCCGCGGCCATCGTCATCGGGGTCGTGCTCCAGTACATCGGCGACGTGACCAACGGGTACGAGTGGAGCGTGGCCGGGCTGGCCGCCATCGTCGGCGGCTGGATCGGCAGCGAGGCGCTTGGCTCGCTGAGCACCTGGGGCCCCGAGTGGGAGGGGATGTTCGTGCTGCCGGCGCTGATCGGCGCCGTGGTGCTTGGCTTCGTGGTGGACCTGGTGGTGCGCTACGCGACCGGCGGGTCGCTGGTCCATCACCCGCGACCGATCTGACGTCCCTCCGTCAGACGCCACCCAATGTGAGGAGGCCCGGGACTTCGGTCCCGGGCCTCCTCGCGCGTGCCGTGCTCGGCGTCAACCGCCGAGCTGGGCGGCCAGCGCGCCGGCAGCCTCGCCCAATGCACCGGTGCCCTCGGAGGTCACCCAGCGCGGGCTGAAGCCGTCGACCTGGTTGGTTAACGCCTGCAGTTGCGCCTGCGCGGCGGCGTCCTGGCCCGCAGCGGCGAACCGCTGCGCGCGCTCCAGGTGCCCGCGCAGGGCATCGGCTCGACGATCGTCGACGGAACCGTCGGCTACCAGCTCATCGAGCAGGACGTTGAGCTCGTCGAAGGAGACGTCGCCGGGCGGGTCCGGGGGTGGCGGACCCGGCGCCTCCTCGACCGTCACCGCCACGTTGCAGGTCGCCTCCTGGGGCGGCATCGCGTCGGTCAGGGCGGTGACGACCACCTGGTAAACCCCCACCGGCGTGGTGGCCGCCACGACGACGCTGGCCGAGGCCTCCTCGCCAACGCCCGGCGCCGGCGACACGGCGGCCAGGGAGATATGGCCGGGATCTGGGGTCACCGCAAGGGAGAAGGCCGTCACGGTCCCGTCCGGGTCGCTGGCGGTCACCGCCGCCTCGGCCGCCGTGCCCTGGGTGGTGGTCAGCGTCGGGTCGCAGGCGGCGGTTGGCGACTCGTCGACCGCCGACGCCGGGGTGGGCGTGTTGTCCGCCCCCAGCAGGTCATCGGCCACGACCCAGTCGTCGGGCGAATCGGTGTCGGCGCCATCGGTCGCTCGGCGGGCGCCGGCCGGGAAGAAGCCGTCGATCGGCCCGAAGACCGGCGCGCCCCAGAAGAAGGTCTCGGTGAACCCCGTGTCCTGCAGCCCCACGGAGTCGAGGACCGTCTCGCTCCCGCCCACCGTGCCGCCGGCCCCCAGGCTCGCGGTCTGGACCAGCGCGACCGTCTGGCTGCCGTTCTCCAGCAAATCGTTCCCCGCCAGGGCGACATCGGGCGCCACGCCGTAGTTCGCCGCAAGGCCGACCGGGTTGCCGACCAGGAAGAAGCCGTTGCCGCCCAGCCGGTCGCCGGGGCCGAAGTCGACGCGCAGGTCGACCTGGCCGGCCGACCCGTTGTCGCCGTCCACCACCACCAGGCTCAGGCCGTCGAGCGAGTGGCCCGGCGTCCCGTACAGCTCCACGTACTCGGTCGTGTCGTCGCCGGTGTGGCTGACCAGCATCTCGTTGAGCAGGACCGGGTCGCCGGTCGCGGCGCCGGCGGTGGCGATGGGCAGCACCAGGCCACCCACCAGCACCAGCGCGATACCCACGTCGAGCAGTCGGTCGCCCGCGGAGGCCGCGGCGACGCCAAGGCGGTTTCCCATGCCTGGCAACCTAGCGACCGTTCGAGGCCGCCACCAGCGGGAATGAGGTACCGGGACGGTTGCGCGCGCGCACATGACGGGCGGGAGCTCGGCACCGGTACCTGCGGCTACACTCGTGATGCCCGACACCGCGCGGAGGCCTTCTTCTCATGGACCAGCACACGCCCGACCCGAACCGGCCGCAGGCGCCTCCACCCTCGCGCGAGTCCTCCACGTATCCGGGCTGGGGCTACCCCGAGGGCTACGTGCCGCCCGCCGCCCCGCCGCCGCTCCCCGCCAGGCCGGCCCAGGTGACAGCGGCCGCGGTGATCCTGATCGTGCTGGGCGTGCTGGTTGCCCTCTTCGGCGCACTCTCGCTGCTCGCCGGCGCTGTCTTCCCGAGCATCTCGGAGAGCGCTGACTTCCGCGACCAGTTCGGAGACCTCTCATCGGCCCTCGGCGGCCTGCTGCTCGTATTCGGGATCCTGCTGTTGGGCTTCGGCGTGCTGCAGGTGATCACCGGGATGTTCGTCCTGCCCGGCAGGCCATGGGCGCGCATCTCAGGGCTGGTGCTGGCGGTGCTGGGCATCCTCTTCAGCCTGGTCGGGGTGTTGCCCGGGGAGGGAAGCGGCGGCGGCAGCGTGGTGTTCGGGGTCCTGCTGCTGGCCTACGGGTTCTGCGCCTGGGTGCTGGCCAGCAAGGGCGGGTGGTTCGCCCGCTGATTTCGCGGCCGGGAGCCTGAGCGGGTCAGCGAACGTCGAGCGTGGCGTTGCGGCGGGCGCTGCGCTCCAGGTAGCTGAACAGGAAGAAGGCAAGCAGCGCGTAGACGGCGCCGATCGCGAACTCGATGGCGATGAGGCCGCTCACCTCGCCCAGCCCGGCGCCGTCGACGGCCGCGCGCACGGCCTGCAGGCCGTGGGTGAAGGGCAGCACCTGGCTGACGGCCTGCATCCATTCCGGCAGCACCTCGAGCGGCACGTTCACGCCACAGAACAGCAGGAAGGCGAAGACCAGCAGGTTGGCGCCGAAGAGGCCGTCGCGCAGGCGCATCGAGAGCCCGCCCTGCACGGCGCCGATGGCGCTGCAGCTGAACACGGTGGCCAGCAGCCCCAGCGCCACGACCCCCAGGGTGTCCGGGTGGAGGTCAACGCCCAGGAACAGCCACGAGATGGTGAAGCCGTACACCGAGACCAGCATCCCGTTGGCGATGAATGGGATGAAGCGCCCGCCGAAGATGGCCCAGCGGCTGGCGGGAGTGGCCAGCAGCGCGTGCAGCGTCCCGAACCAGCGCTCGTTGGCGATGGCCATGGTCATGCCGTAGATGCCGCTCATGGCGCTGACCTGCACCGAGTTGCCGACGGCGAAGAACTCGGGATCCATGCCGGTGGCGTAGTTACCCAGCGCGGCGAAGAACAGGATCTGGAAGGTCGGGGCCCCGATCAGGGTGGGGATGTAGATCGACGGCCGCGCCCAGTTGAACAGAGCCCGATAGCTGATCAGGCCGCCCAGCCAGAACAGGCGCAGGTTGGCGCGCAGGCTGCCCGCCTGCGAGATCGGGCGGGCTGCCGTGGCGACCGCGGTCATCGGTCCCGCCTCACGCCAGCGCCAGGGTGGCGTCGCGCCGCGCCTTGTCCAGCACGAAGCGCAGGACGCGCCGGGCGATCAGGTAGTAGACCGCGGCCAGCACCAGGCACAGCAGCAGGGCCAGCAGCGGCGGTTCCGTCCCGATGGCCGAGCCGCGGATGGCCTCCATCGCCCAGGTCGGCGAGAGGAACCAGGAGATGGGTCCCAGCCAGCCGGGGAGGATGGCCAGCGGCACGATCATGCCGGTGACGATCCAGATCGGGTACTCGAGCAGGTTCGAGAGGGCGTTGGCGTGGCGGTACAGCACGAACGAGGTGGCCAGCAGCATCCCCAGGCAGCCCAGCGACAGGATCGCCACCGCCAGGGCCACCGGCAGCAGCAGCGGGTAGTCGGCGTTGAGCGGCATCCCGAACAGCAGCATGCCCCACACGATGGTGGCCAGGATCGAGTAGAAGCCAAAGGTCGAGGCGCCCAGCGTCTGGCCCAGCAGCACCATGTCGTAGCGGGACGGGGCCGCCACCAGCAGCTCCAGCGTCCCCTCCCAGCGATGCCACTGGATGGCGCCGCCGCAGCCGAACAGGGTGGTGCTCCAGACGCCCATCATCCCGGTCCCCAGCGCGGCATAGAGCAGCGTCTGCTCGCCGGCACGCTCCCCGCCGGACTGGAACAGGAAGAAGGCGATGGACGCGAAGATCACCGGCTGCAGGACCGCGGTCAGGATGAAGAACTCGCTGGCCAGGAACGAGCGCATGGTGAAGACCCAGACCCGCCACACCAGCCGCGCGTTGCGCGTGAGCCCCTGCATCAGGCCTGGACCGATACGGCCGCCGCCCGGGCGGCCGACCCCTCGCCGCCGGAGGTGGTGGCGATCAGGTGCACGTAGGCATCCTCCAGGGTCGGCTCGCGGCCGACCACCTTGCCCACGCGGGTATCGCCCAATCGGCTCAGCAGGCGCTGGGTGATGTGCGTCCCGCGCTCCGACTGGACCAGGAGGATCTGGCTCTGCTCGCGCTCCTCCATGTTGACCGCGATGACCTCCGGGTCGGCGCGCAGCGCGTCGACCGCCTCGGGCGAGACCCCGAAGGTCTCGATCTCGACGATGGTGCGGTTGGCGACGGCTCCCTTCAGGTCGGCGCCGGTGCCGAGCGCCACGATGCGCCCGTCGTTGATGACCGCGATCCGGTCGCAGAGGGCATCGGCCTCGAACATGTAGTGGGTCGTCAGCAGCACCGTCTTGCCGGCGTCGACCAGTCCGCGGATGGTGGCGCGCAGCTCGCGGGCACCCACCGGGTCGAGCCCGATCGATGGCT
>DASUSP010000051.1:0-3064 GCA_036375035.1 Candidatus Limnocylindria bacterium | reverse complement strand
GGTCATCCTGATCGCCTGGGTGCGCTTCATCCGCGAGGGCCAGGTGGACTCCATGAGCAAGCGCGCCGGCGAGTTCATCAGCCTGAACGAGCTGCTGGCCGAGATCGGCGTGGACGCGGCCCGCTGGTTCATCGGCTCGCGTGCCGCCAGCAGCGGCATCGACTTCGACATCGAGCTGGCCAAGCGCCAGTCGAGCGAGAACCCGGTCTACTACGTTCAGTACGCCCACGCGCGCTGCAGCTCCATCCTGCGCAATGCGGCTGAGGCCGGGGTGGCGGCACGGGACGCGCAGGCATCGGTCCAGCTGCAGCATCCCGCCGAGCAGGCGCTGATCAAGCACCTCCTGCTGCTGCCCGATGTCGTGGCCGATGCCGCGGAGCGCCGCGAGACCCACGAGGTGACGCGTTACTGCCTGGAGACCGCGCAGCTGTTCAGCCAGTTCTACCGGGACTGCCGCGTCCTCTCCGACGACCCCGCCGATGCCGAGCTCACCGCCGCGCGCCTGGCCCTGACCGATGCCACCCGACAGGTGCTGGCCAATGCGCTCGGGCTGCTCGGGATCTCCGCCCCGGAGTCGATGTAGCGCCCGTCAGTCCGGGAAGGCGAACACCCGGGGAATGAGCTCATCGCTCGAGGCGTGGACCACCCATGTCTCGGTGCCGGTCGCTCCCTCGCTCGCGAAGGTGGCCATTCCCGCTGGTGCCGCCGCCTCGTCATAGGCAGCCAGGAACTGGGCGGCGTCCGCGGCGGTGTCCCACGCCATGTGCCAGCCCATGATCCACTCGCCGTCCGGCCCCGCCGCGACCTCCAGCAGGTCGCCGCCCCAGCCGGCCGCCGCGCCGGTGGCGGTGGCCTGGTCGACGCCCAGCTCGACCAGCCAGATGTCGATCATGGCCTCGCCCATGGTCGTCGGCTCGAGGTCCTCCCAGCCGCCGCTAAGGGCCTGGGTCATCCGGATCGGGTCGATCTCGATCGGCTGCTCCCCGGCCAGGTACTTCTCCGGGTGAAGGACCTGCTCCGTGGACACGGGCGCATCGGTGTAGGCGTCGTTGACAGCCGACCAGCTGCCGCCGGCCGACGTGCGCAGCTGGTTCACGAACGTGAACCCGGCCAGGTATGGGAACTCCAGCTGCCGCAGCATCCAGCCCGGGACGCCGCTGGTGTCCGGCTGCGGGGTGAGCCCGATGTCCTGCAGCTCGTCGGGTGTCAGGTTGCCGGCCAGCGCCCACTGGAACATGACGACCGTGGCATCGCCCTCCTCCAGGGCCTGGCGAGCCAGGATGGCGTCGTCATCGGTCAGCGCGTCGCGCGCGTCGAAGGACCTGAAGGCACCGTCCTGCAGTGCGTGCGTGTACTCGTGCGCATAGGTGATCCGGGCCAGCGGGCTCAGGCCCTCGTCGCTGACCACCACCATGCGCTGCTCGTCGGGGTCGTAGAACCCGAGCACCTGGTCGCCGAGCAGGCGCTCAGTCAGCTCCCGCAGGTCCTGGTCGTCGGCGAGCAGACCCATGGCCCGCAGGGTCAGGTTGGCGCGCTCCAGCTCCTCATCTGTCCACTCGGCGTCCAGCAGCTCCGCCAGCTCCACGGCCAGCTGCTGCCGGTCGATGATCTCAGCCGGGCCGATCTCCGGCGCCGGCAGGCCGCGGAGCTCCAGGACCTGCGCCTCGATCTCCGCCAACGCCCGCGCCAGGTCGTCCGGGGCCGACGCGGCAGGCGTGGGCGAGGCGACCGCGGCTGACGAAGAGGGCGACGCGCTGGCGCTGGCCGAGCGGCCTGCCTGTCCCTCGTCATCCGAGAGGTACGCGGCGGTGACGGCCAGGGCGGCCACGCTCAGCACGGCGACCAGCCCGACAGCCAGGAGCCGCGCCGGAGTGGACATCGGTCCATTCTCGCATCCGGTAAAGGTTCAGGTTTCTTAAGCCGCGGAGGGGTTGGGGATTCACATCCGCCCTCTACCTTGAACCTCGCGAGTTGGAGATCCAGTCGGGTTTCTACCTCCACCCTCCCTCCTTCGAGAGCCGGTGTCATTGGGCGGGCACCGGCTCTCGTGCTGTCCGGCGAAATCCGCCGTCCCCTCTGGCGTACACTCGCGGGCACCGATGGAGATCACCTGGTACGGCCGCGCCTGCTTCCGCCTGAAGGGCCGCGAGGCGACGGTCATCACCGACCCCTGTCCCCCGTCGACCGGCTTCGTGGCCGGCAAGCACGACGTCGACCTGCTGACCCTGTCGCACGACCACAAGGACCACACCTACACCCGCTCGATCACCGCCGGGCTGACGCTGACGCGCCCCGGCGAGTACGAGTACCACGGCGTGCTGGTCAGCGGCGTGCGGACCTTCCACGACGGCGTGCGCGGCGCGGAGCGCGGCGAGAACGTGGTCTTCACCGTGGAGCTGGACGGGGTCCATGTCTGCCATCTGGGCGATCTCGGCCACCTGCTGACCGAGGAGCAGCTCTCAGAGATCGGGCCGGTGGACGTGCTGCTGGTGCCCGCGGGAGGCAACTTCACGATCTCGCCTGCCGAGGCTGCCGAGGTCGTGGCCCAGGTCAGCCCCAAGATCGTGATCCCCATGCACTACGCCACCGACGGCGGGTCAGGCGACCTGCTCGGCCCCGAGAAGTTCCTGCACGAGATGGGCATCACCGACCCGATCCGCCAGCCTAAGGCGGCGGTCACTTCCAGCTCGCTTCCCGACGAGAGCCAGACCGTCCTCCTGGAGGCGCGCGGCCGCACCGGCTGACCCGCCCCGCGCCGCTGGTACCACCTTCCCAGGACCGATGGTGCCCTCCGTCAACGGAACCGCATCGGTCAAACCATACCTAACCGCACCTCTACGTCATTTGTCCGACATCTGGGGTGTCCATTGGTACTAGGCAAGGGTGGTACCTGCCTGTACGCTGCCTTTCCCAAGACCCAAGGGGGAGGACGGCGCCTAGCCGCGACCAGGGGGCTCTGGAGATCACAGGAGTACTTATCGATGAATACATCACAGACACCGGAGCGCCGACTGATGCGGCCGGCCGCCCTGCTGGCTGCGCTGTCCGCCCTCGGCCTCACCTT
>DASUSP010000050.1:0-2724 GCA_036375035.1 Candidatus Limnocylindria bacterium | reverse complement strand
CTGGCCGGGATCTACGTCTTCGGCGACTACTGCAGCGGGCGCATCTTCACGCTGCAGGTGGACGAGGGCACCGTCACGCCCAAGGTGGTCCTGGAGAGCGGGCTGAACGTCACCGCCTTCGGCACCGGCGAAGACGGCGAGATCTACCTGGCCCACGCCGGCGGGTCGATCCACCTCGTGCTGGTCGCTGACTGATCAACGCCCGGCGCCAGCCACGCGTGACAGGGAAGGCGGGACCGCGGCGCCGGTCGCCCCCAGCGCGCGCAGGCTGATCCAGCGGCCCCCGCCGACGACGACGTGGTCGAGCAGCTCGATGTCCAGCAGGCGGCCCGCCTCGGCCAGCTCGGCGGTGATGCGCAGGTCCTCGGCCGACGGGCTCGGGTCGCCGGAGGGGTGATTGTGGACGACCACGATCGCGGCCGCCTGGCGTCGGACCGCGTCGCGGAACACCTCCCCGACCCGCACCGAGGAGCCGGCCAGGTTGCCGGCGTACACCGTGCGCGCTCCGGTGACCGCGTTCTTGGTGTTCAGCAGCAGGACGCGCAGCTCCTCGCGCTCCAGCCCGCTCATGGCGGGCGCCAGCCGCTCGCCCACGTCGTGCGGGCTCCGCACCCTCCAACCCGCCTCGGTCGCCGCAGCGGCGACGGTCCGCCGCCCCAGCTCGCAGGATGCGGCCAGGGCCAGCGCCCGTCGCCGCCCGATGCCGGGCAGCGGCGCCAGCTCGTGCGCGTCGAGCTGCGCCAGGCCGCCGATGCCACCGGCTTCCTCAAGCAGGGTGCGGCAGCGGGACGCCTGCAGGCCGGTGGCCAGTGACACCACATCCGCGTCGTCGGGCACGCCAGGCCCCAACGCCAGGAATCGTTCGGCGGCGGTGCCGGGCACCGACCGGGCGGCTCGGTCGCGAGCTGGTCGGGATGGCGGTGCGGACGGTGCGGACACGCGGCCAGCCTACCGGCACGCCGCGTACCGACCGCTTACCGGCGGCTTATCCCGGCTCCGGCCGGTGCAGCGCTCAGGTGACCGGCAGGTCCAGGATCCCGTATCGGGCCAGCAGGCCGAGGAGGACGGTGATGGCGTTGAAGCCGGCGTGAAGGGCGATCGCCGCCGGCAGGGAGCCGGTCGCCCGATAGAGCAGGGCCAGGGCGATCCCGAGTGCCAGGAACGGGACGAACAGGAAGAGCGACCCGTGGATCAGGGAGAACAGGACCGCGGAGCCGATGAGCGCCGCCCGCGGACCGTGCTCGCGCAGCCACGCGTTGTAGACCACGCCGCGGAAGAAGATCTCCTCGGCAACCGGCGCGACCAGCACCAGGGCCACCAGCAGGACCACGGGGTCGGCACGGGCCAGCGCCTCAGAGCCCACCCCGGTCTCCGGCTCCAGGCCGAACAGCGACAGCAGCCGCACGACCGCCAGACCGATGAGCTGAGCGCCGATCCAGGCCGGCAGTGCCAGGCCCAACCCGATACCGATCGACCGCCACAGGCCGCGCGCGGGCAGCCACGACACACCGGCCAGGGCACGTGGCGCGAACACGTAGAGCGTCGCCGCCCCGACGAGGCCGAGCTGCGTGACGGTCAGGACCAGCAGGCTGCCGAGGGGGGTAAGGTCGCCGTCGCCGAAGAGCGCGGCCACCTCGCCTGCAACCGGCAGCAGCACCACGTTGGCGGCAATCACGGCCAGCACCAGCATGACCAGGATCGAGGGGCCGCGGTAGCGTCCCTCGGGCATCGCGTGACGCACCACCAGCGATCGCGCCGCATGGGCCGCCAGCCCCACCAGCAGCGCCAGCCCGCCCAGCGCGAGCCAGGCGAGCAGGGCCACCGCCCGCTCGGCGCCACCGGCCAAGTCGCCGCCCGAGAGGATATCGGGCGCGGAGCCGATCACGGCGGCCGTGATCGCCACCCCCGCGCCGATCAGCAGCAGCGAGGCGATCCGCAGGCCCCGGAAGCGGTGGGGCTCCGGCTCGCGCGCGAGCGAGAGCTCCCCTCCCTCAGTCACGTGCCGACAGGATCAGGAGTTGGCGGGTCGCCGCAGACCCCCGGTCTCAGCCGCAGGCTCTGAGGAGCGGGCGCTGGGCGCGGACCGCTCGGCGGCGCGCTCGACCGGGCGTGGTGCCGGCGCGCGCTGGAACTCGTGCCCGCAGTACGCGCAGAGCGGCCACTCCGGCTGCGCCAGCCGGTTGCAGCTGGGGCACACCCGGTGCAGGCGGGTGCGGCAGTTGGGGCATACCAGCCAGTCGGCGTGGACGCGGTCGCGGCACACCGGGCAGAGCTGGTTCTTCTCCACCTCGGCCAGCAGGGACTCCTCGGCCAGCGATCGCTCGTACACCTCGGCCAGCGTCTCGCGCGGCCGAACGATCAGGTACAGCACCACCGCGAAGACGAAGAGCAGCGGGGTGAAGAAGATGATCAGCGCGGCGCTGAAGTAGGGCAGGATCGGGTTCTCGGTGCGCGCCTGCATGTCGCGGAAGGCCCAGTAGGCCGTGCCCAGCCACAGCATCACGACGTAGATGACGATCAGCTGGAACGCCAGCCCCACGATGGGGTTGTTGATGAAATCGTTCCAGATTTGGCCGGGATCCGGCAAGCCGTCAGGCATCGATGGGGGACCTCTGCTGAGTGGCGCCCGGCCGTGTCCGGCGACCCGACGCGGCGGTCATGCTAGCAGATGCCCGGTCCGTGGCCCCGTTCGCAGCCAGGTCCGCCAGGGCCGCGACGAGCTCT
>DASUSP010000049.1:0-2351 GCA_036375035.1 Candidatus Limnocylindria bacterium | reverse complement strand
CAGTCCAGCCGCCGCCCGCCGGGGATGAGCAGGAAGAGGTAGTCGTCCTCGCCGCGCCGCACCACGATCGTGCGCAGCAGCGCCGCCGACGGGATGCCCTGCAGCTCGGCGCTCTCCTCCGGCCCCGAGGCGATCCGGGTGCGCACCAGACGGTAACGCAGGTCGCTGCCGGCCAGGGCCTCGAGCGCGGGCGTCTCCATCGGTCAATGATGCGACATGCACCGGTATCACCGCCTCGACTCCCGGGAAGGTGCCCGCCAACGCCCCGTGCCCTCGAATGGTGTCGGTGAAATCCGGATGGACAAAGCTCGAAGCTCGTGCGGCCGCGCCGGTGGCATTTTGTGACAGCTGCCTCTGGCGCCCCGCAGCGGCCAAGTGGACGCTGTGGGGACCGAGCAGCAAGGGAGGACGCGAAGTGGCCGGCGCGGTGATCCTGAAGGTGGGTGACATGCACCACCTGCGCAGGGGCAAGGATCGAATCGTGTACGCGGGAATGCCTGGGGCGGACGTGTACTCGATCGTGCAGATGAAGTGGGAGTTCGGCTACCGGGGCTACGCCTGGAACCTGTACTTCCCCAGGGAGGAGAACCGCATCCGCATCGACGGGGTGAACCTCGCCGTGGAGTCGGTCGGACCCGACGCGATAACCCTCCGCAGCTGACGCGTGGTCGGCGTCTGATTCGTTGGAGCCGAAGGTGGGATTCGAACCCACGACCGACGGTTTACGAAACCGTTGCTCTACCCCTGAGCTACTTCGGCCCGATGCAGCACCTGCACGCCGCGTCGCGCGGCTGAGGCGGGCCTGAGTCTATCAGCGGCCCCCGATTGCCGCCAGCGAGACGTCTGGACCTACTCGCCCACTGCCGCGTCGGCGGCAGAGTCCTCCGGCTCCCATAGCTCCAGTCGGTTGCCCTCCGGGTCGACCGCCCAGCCGAAGCGTCCCACGCCTGGCAGCTCCTCGACCTTGTCCAGCACCTCCACGCCGTCGGCGCGCAGCTGGGCCAGCATGCGATCCAGGTTGGCGACGCGGTAGTTGAGCATCACCTGTTGATCGGGCCGGCCGAAGTATTCGGTGTCGGCCGGGAACGGGGCGAAGACGGTGGGACCGGAATCGGGCCACCAGACCCCCTCCGACTGCCCCTCGAGCATGACGTCGATGCCGAGTCGCTCGGTGTACCAGCGCGCCAGCGCCGCCGGGTCCCGCGCCCGGATGAAGACGCCACCGACGCCCCTCACCCTCTCCACTGCCGGAATCGTGCACCGATGCGGCCTCCGCCGCAAGGCCGCGAGGCTCCGTCTAGTCCTCCAGCGCCTCGGCGGTGAAGTCGCGGATGGCCTCGACGTCCGGCAGCAGGATGTAGCCGCGCCCGTCGCCGGCGTCGCCCTCGAAGGTGATGAACTCCGGCGGCTCAAGCACCTGCCGCGTGACCCGCGCGTCCTGCGCACGCCGCCCGATCTCCAGCAGCGTGGGCAGGTCGTCGAGCGGCAGCGAGGTCTCGAACGAGTCGAGGCCGGAGAGCAGCTGCGCGACGTCGACATCGGTCTCGGGGGAAACCAGCCGCGACACGAGGTCCAGCAGCACCTCCTGCTGGCGCGCGGCGCGGCCGTAGTCGGTGTCGACCCGGGTGCGGACGTAGGCCAGCGCCGTGGCACCGTTCAGCTCCTGCTCGCCGGGCTGGAGGTCCAGGTCCACGATCGGGTCGGCCAGCGGCCCGTCGGGGGAGACGGTGACCCCACCGGCCGCATCGACCAGCGTGGCCAGGTCGTCCATGTCGACCTGCAGGTAGCCGTCGATCGGCACGTCGAACAGCGCCTCCATGGCGCCCACCAGCTCGTCCACGCCGCGATCGGAATAGATCGCGTTGACCTTGCGCTCCCAGGTCGACCCGTCGGCCATCGGGATGTCCACGCTGTCGCGCGGCAGGCTGATGAGCGTCACCTCCGACTGGTCGGCGTTGACGCTGGCGAGCATGAGGGTATCCGTGTTGACCCCATGTCCCGCCTCGCGGCGCGCTTCGTTGGTGTCCAGGCCGACGACCAGCACCGTCAGGCGCCGGCTCAGCATCTCCTCGTTGAGCGTGGCTCCCGGGGTCGGCTCGGCGGTGGGCGGGACCGATGGCGTCGGCGAGCCGGTCGCCGCCGGCTCGCCGCCCTGGTTGAGCACCATGAACAGGAGCACCGCGGTCAGGAGGGCCAGGGCCACCACTGCAGCGATCAGCTGGCCAGTTCGAGATCGGTTCATGCCCTCATGCCCTGCGTCGGGCGTGCCAGCGCTATCCCGGTGGCGTCCAGCCGTGGATCAGCTCGTCGTGGAAGCGCGGCTCGGCGCGGGGACCGCGGAGCTCCCTGGG
>DASUSP010000048.1:0-4559 GCA_036375035.1 Candidatus Limnocylindria bacterium | reverse complement strand
GCCCGCAACGTGCAGGTGGGCAGCGCATGAAGCTCGGAGCGATCGTCCCCCAGGGCTGGACCGGTGAGTACGACGGCCGCGAGCCGTCCGAGGCGTGGGCGCGCACGGTCGCCGTGGCGCGGCAGGCGGAACGTCTCGGGTTCGAATCGATCTGGCTGTTCGACCACTTCCACACCGTCCCGAAGCCGACCGACGAGATCACCTTCGAGTCGTGGGTGTCGCTCAGCGCGCTGGCGGCCCGCACCGAGCGGGTGCGGCTGGGGCACATCGTCATCTGCAACGGGTTCCGCAACCCGGCGCTCACCGCCAAGATGGCCGGCACCCTTGACGTGGTCAGCGGCGGTCGCTTCGAGCTGGGGATCGGGGCGGGCTGGAAGCGCGACGAGTGGGAGGCCTACGGCTACGGCTTCCCCGACACCCGCAGCCGCCTTCGCATGCTCGAGGACGGGCTGGAGGTCATCACCCGCATGCTCGGCGGCGCGCGCCACGAGCACGCGACCTTCGACGGCGAGCACGCGCGGGTGCGCGACGCCATCAACCTGCCCCGCGGCCTTCAGCAGCCGCGCATCCCGATCATGGTCGGTGGCAACGGGCCCAACGTGACCTGGCGCCTGGCGGCACGCTTCGCCGACGAGCTCAACCTGGACGCGCTGTCGCCGCAGGAGCTGCGCGAGGCGCTGCCGGTGATCCGCTCTCGGTGCGAGGAGATCGACCGCGACCCGGCCTCGCTGCGGATCAGCCTCCACGCGTGGTGGGGCGACGACGACTGGAGGGAGGCCGGCGACCGTCGCATCGCCTACCTGGGCGAGCTGGCGGACCTGGGCGTCCACCGGGTGATGGGCCTGCTTCAGGACAGCGCCACCACCGACGAGGCGCTGGAGGGGTTGGCCGAGGATGCGAGGGCCGCGGGAATCGAGCTGGCCACCGTGGCCGGTTCTGCCGCGCGCTGAGGACTCAGCGCGCGACGCACGAACGCCCCGAGCCAGGCGGCGTAGGAGTGCGGCGCCGCCTCGTCGGTGTGGCCGTGGCCGGCTCCCGGGCAGAAGCGCAGCTCGACCGGGACCGATGCCCGGGCGGCGGCCGCCGCCAGCCGCGCGGCGCATTCGGGGGGATCCAGATCGTCGTCGGAGCCGTGCAGGATGAGCAGGGGCCGATGCCCCAGCGCGGCGACGTGGTCGAGGGGATCCCCGATCGTCAGCCGCAGCCCGGTGCGGAGGTAGGTGGTTGCCATGATCACCGGGAAGGCCAGGAATCCGAGCGGCAGGTGGCGCGTGCGCATGGCGCTCAGCACCGGCGTGCGCAGCCGGTCGTGGGTGGAGTCCAGGATCAGCGCACCGATGCGCTCGTCCTCGGCGGCCGCCAGCAGCGCGGTCTCGCCTCCCATCGACACGCCGAAGGCGATGACGCGGGTCGGCGCCTTGCTCCGGTCCAGCCAGTCGAGGATGGCGCGCAGGTCGTGCCGCTCCTCGATGCCCTGCGTGGTGCGCCGCCCCTGGCTGGCGCCGCAGGCCCGCAGGTCGAAGACCACCACGTTGCAGCCGGGATGGAAGTAGCGCGCGTACCGGAGCATCCCGCTCTTGTTGTCGGCGTAGCCGTGCACCAGGATGACCGTGGGGACGGAGGCCTCCGGCCGGCCGGCGGCGGGGATCCACCAGCCGCTCAGCCGCAGGCCGTCGCGGCTGATCGCTCCCTCGATCGGCTCGTAACGCCAGCCGTATGTTTCCGGGGTTCGTTGGTCCGTGCTGCGCGCCGGCTGGGTGAGCAGCCACGATCCCACGATGCCGGCGACCAGCAGGTAGCCCGCGAGCGCGCTCGCAGCCCCGATGCCGATCCACCAGCCCCAGTCGATGCCTGCGTCCATGCGGCCACGCTCGCACGCTACCCCTGTGGCCCCGCCGCGGGCATTCGGCGGCGGTCCTGCGGCGAACCTGTGGCGATCCTGCGGCGGCCGTCGACCCTGCGCATTCGCGGGAGATGGGGCCGAAGAACAGGACCATCGGCACATGGGTTGCGTTGACGCACCGGGCTAGACTCGTCGGTCCAATGGCTGCACCGTTTCCCCAGACCGTCATCGCGGTGGTCTGGGACTTCGACAAGACACTCATCCCCGGCAACATGCAGGGGCCGCTGTTCAGGCGCTACGGCGTCGACGAGCGCGCCTTCTGGGCCGAGGTCGACCAGCTGCGCGACTTCTACCGGTCGCATGGCGCCGACCGCGTCAACGAGGACACGCTCTACCTCAACCACATCCTTGAGTACGTGCGCGCCGGCCGCTTCAAGGGGCTGAGCAACGCCGTCCTGCGCGAGCTGGGTGCCGAGCTGACCTTCCACCCCGGCATCCCTGAGTTTCTGGAGACGTTGCGCGACGTGGTGCGCGACGAGCCCGTGTTCGAGAGGCTGGACATCAGCGTCGAGCACTACGTGGTCTCCACCGGCCTGCGGCCGATGATCGAGGGCAGCTCCATCCGTCCCCACCTGGACGACGTGTGGGCCTGCGAGTTCATCGAGGCGCACCATCCGCCGGGGTTCGCCTCCCCCGAGCAGCGCCAGCTCTTCCCGAGGGCCGAGATCACGGGGCTGGCCTACGCCATCGACAACACCAGCAAGACCCGGGCGCTGTTCGAGATCAACAAGGGCACCAACAAGGCGCCCGAGATCCACGTCAACTCGGCCCTGCCGCCGGAGATGCGGCGGGTGCCGTTCACCAACATGATCTATATCGCCGACGGGCCGTCCGACGTGCCGGCCTGGAGCGTGGTGCGCGGTAACGGCGGGCTGACCTTCGGGGTCTACCAGCGCGGCTCGCGCGGGCAGTTCGAGCAGATCAGCGCACTGCAGCGTGACGGGCGCATCCACGCCTTCGGCGAGGCCGACTACCGGCCCGATTCGGCTGCCTGGCTGTGGCTGACCACGGAGGTGCGTCGCATCGCCGACCGGATCGCCGAGGAGCGAGCGGCTGCCCTGCGGCGCGCGGTGCGCCCGCCGGCCCGCCACATCCTGGATCACCCAGCGGCCGTCCACGGCGGGACCGATGAGCCCGGGACCGATGAGCCCGAGACCGATGTCGAGGCGGCCGAACCGGCATCGGATCAGACGAACCGCGCCGACGAGATCCGCGCGGCGGTGCGGCGCCAGCTCGAGAACGAGGGGGCCGACGAGGAGCCGGCACCCCGCCGCGAGCCAACCAGCTTCCCGTCGTCCTGAGGGGTCGGCCGAGGGGGCTGCAGTGCAGGAGCGCGAGGCCACGATCAGGCGATTCGGTGAGGTCGTGAACATGACCGCCGGGGAGCTGGAGGCATGGCTCCGAACCGATCGATCGCGGGCGGTGGGCCAGAAGCCGGCCGGCGGCGGCGAGTCCGTGGGACACGCGTCGGGCAGGCGCATCGTGCAGCTGCTCCGGGCCGCGGAGGACGACCTGGACCCCGCCGACATCGCCCACATGCGCCGGGTGATCGGCTTCGTCGCGCGCCACTCGGCCCAGCGACCGCTGGGTGACGTCAGTGAGACGCGGTGGCGGTACTCGCTCATGAACTGGGGTCACGATCCCCTGAAGTGACCCGGTCGGTGCATGGCGCGCCAGCCGGCTGGGAGACCAACGCCGTATACTCCGCCAAAGCCGCAGGGTGGCACCCGTGAACCCGATCCGCGCAGTCCGCCGAGCCTCGCCGACCTCTCGCCCGCGCCGCCGTGCCGCGCGGGCGTTCTGTATCCCCGGAGCCAATCGTGATCGGTGACGCGCCGGTTCGTTCCGCGACCGACACGCGGCTGCGGCGCGCCTACGGCTTCGAGGAGGTGGCGCTGGTCCCGGGCGAGGTGACCGTCGACCCCGGCGAGGTGGAGCTGGCGACCGAGATCGGGGGCCATCGGCTGGAGATCCCGTTCGTCGCCGCGGCCATGGACGCCGTGGCCGACGCCGACTTCGCAGTGCGCATCAGCCGGCATGGTGGCCTGGCGTTCGTGAACCTGGAGGGTCTGTACACCCGCTACGAGGATGCGACCCCGGTCATCGAGCGCGTGGCGGGCGCCGGAAGCGCACAGGCTGCCGGGGCGGTCCTGGCCGAGGCCTACGCCCGGCCGGTGCGCGACGAGCTGATCGTGGCGCTGATCACTCGCATCAAGGCCCAGGGTGGCGTGGCGGCGGTGGCCACCACCCCGGCATCGGCCTGGCACCACGCCGAGGTCGCGGCCGAGGCGGGCGCCGATCTGTTCCTGGTCCAGTCGCAGGTGTCCAGCGCGCGCCACATCTCCACATCGACCCGGGTGCTGTCGCTGGCCGACCTGACCGGCGGGCTGCAGCTCCCCGTACTGGTCGGCAACACGGTGAGCGGCGAGGCCGCCTACCAGCTCATGCACCAGGGGGCCGCCGCGATCCTGGTGGGCGTGGGGCCCGGCGCCGCGTGCACCACGCGCGAAGTGCTGGGCATCGGTGTCCCGCAGGTGACCGCCACGCTGGACGTGGCCGCCGCGCGCGATCGGTACCTCGCCGAGACGGACCGATACGTCCCGATCATCACCGACGGCGGCATGAAGACCGGCGGCGACATCGCCAAGGCCATCGC
>DASUSP010000047.1:0-2031 GCA_036375035.1 Candidatus Limnocylindria bacterium | reverse complement strand
AGCGTCTGCGTTCCGGCCCCGATGGTGCAGCGCTTGTCGCTCAGGGCGTAGGGGACGCTCACCGTCACGCCACCCACCGCGTCCACCAGGCGCCGGAAGTCGTCCATGTCGACGAGGACGTAATGGTCGATGGGGACGCCGAGCAGGAGGGCCATCATGTCGCGCATCAGCTCCGGGCTCTGCAGGACGGTGACCGAGTTCACCTTGCCGGTCCAGGTGCCTCCTCCCGGCATCGGCAGGTCCACGGTGTCCCGCGGAAGCGAGATTAGGGCGGCGTCGCTGCCGTCCTCGTCGATGCTGACCACGGTGATGGCATCGGTCAGGAACGCCTTGCCCCTGGCGCGCCTGCCAGCGTCGCTGTCGCTGCCGAGCACCAGGATGGTCAGGCGGCCGTCCTCCAGCGCCTCCGGCATCGGTGTTGCCGTGGGAGACGGACTGGGCGATGGCGTCGGGCGGCGCGTCGGTCGCGGACTGGGCGAGGGGGAGGCCGATGGCGTGGCGGCCACGGTTGGCGTAGGGGAAGGCGCAGGGGTGCCCTGGCCCGCGAGCAGCCAGGCGCCCATCCCGGCCACGACAATCACGAGCGCGCCGATGCCTCCCGCCAGCACCCGGCGGTCGCGTGTCAGCCTCCCCCAGTCGATCACGGACCGATCGTAGTCTGCGGGCGTCCCGCGCGGACGCTGACGGCGGCGTCGTAGGCGGCGAGCAGGTGGCGCGCGGACTCGCTCCAGGACAGCGGGCCGCCGATCCGCTCCCGCCCGATGCGCCCCATCTCGGCCCTGCGCTCCGGCTGGTCGAGCAGCTCGAGCAGCAGGGCGGCCATGCTGTCGGGCTCGTTCGGGGCCGCGTAGACCGCGGCCTCGGCGGCGCTCACGCGGGTCTCCTCCAGGTCGAAGGCGACCACCGGGACGCCGACCGCCATGTACTCCAGGGTCTTGTTCATGGTGCAGTACTCGTTGAAGTCGTTGGCCGGGTCGGGGCTCACCGCCACGTCCGCGGTGGAGAGGATGGTCCGGACCTCGGCGTCAGGGATGCGGCCCGTGAAGTTGATGTCCTCGTCGCCCATGCCCAGGTCTCGCGCCAGCTGGCGCAATGCCTCCAGCTGGTTGCCGCCGCCCATGGCCACGAACCGGACCTTGCCCGGTCGCTGGTCCAGCGCGGCGCGCGCGGCCCGCACGAAGAGATCCACGCCATCCTGCGGACCCATGGTGCCCAGGTAGGCCACCAGGAAGGGCCGACCGACCTTCAGCGATGTGTCCGCCTCGACCGGGTGGATGCGGTTCGGATCGGGCGAGGAACGCACCACGTACACGTGTTCGGGTGCGACGCCTCCGCGTTCGAGCGCGAATCGGCGGTAGGTCTCGTTGGTCGAGATCACCACGTCCGCGAGCCGATAGGTCCTCCGCTCGCACCAGAGCAGGAACCGATGCACCAGACCGCCGCGGCGTCCGCCCTGCGCCACGTAGACCTCGGGTGCCAGGTCATGCTGGTCGAAGGCGAACGCCGAGCCGAGCCGGCGGAAGATCCAGCCAACCGGGAACAGGAAGTCGGGTGGGTTGCAGGCGTGGACGACGTCGAAGCGGCGCCCGCGCCAGGCGAGCAACGAGAGGATCAGCGTGGCCGGGATGGCGACAGCGTACTCGATGACGTGGTTGACCAGACCGGCGGCAGTGGTGGGCAGCGGATAGCGGAAGACCTCGATGCCCTCCAGTCGCTCGTGCCAGCGCCGCGCTCCCTCACCACGCGGACAGACGACGGTCACCCTCCACCCGGCGTCCCGCAACGTGCGTGCCTCGGACCAGACCCGGCGGTCGAAGGGAACGGGCAGGTCCTCGACCAGGATCAGAGCTCGCCGACCGCGTCCCAATGCCGGGCTACCAGCCGATCCCGGCATACCGCTCCGGGCCGAGCGCGTCGACGCCGTCCAGGCCCACCAGGTCCACCACGCGCTGGTCGTCGCGCAGCTGCCCGACCAGGCCATCGAGGCCGGGCCAGCGCTTGGTGACGACCACGGTGTCCGCGGAAGCGAGG
>DASUSP010000046.1:0-6970 GCA_036375035.1 Candidatus Limnocylindria bacterium | reverse complement strand
GCGGCCGTCGTAGTTGTCGACGAAGTCGACGGTATCCTTCTCGATGTCAGCCAGCATCTCGTCGGTGATCGAGGCCATCCGCGCCTCGGTGTAGCGCATCGCCGCCGGCGGGTCGCCGTCCACCGATCCGAAGTTGCCCTGTCCGTCAACCAGGGGGTAGCGCAGGCTGAAGTCCTGCGCCATGCGGACCAGGGTGTCGTAGATGGCCAGGTCGCCGTGGGGGTGGTACTTCGCCATCGCCTCGCCCACCACGCCGGCGCACTTCCGATAGGCCGCCGTCGAGCGGAGGCCCATCTCGTGCATCGTGTACAGGATGCGCCGATGGACCGGCTTCAGCCCGTCGCGCACGTCCGGGAGCGCCCGCGCGACGATGACGCTCATCGCGTAGTCGATGTACGCCGAGCGCATCTCGTCCTCGATCGCCACCGGCCGGACGTTGCCGATTCGGTCCATCTCCATCGGTCTTGCTGCCTACCTCGTCGCTGCTGTCGTGTTCGTCGTTTCTGATTCGGTTGCCTGCGGGATGCCGTAGCGATCCTTCAGCTCCGCCTTCTGGCTCGGTGTCGCGCCCAGGTAGCGGCCGCTCGCCTCGGCCACCATGCGGCCATCGGCGCCGCGCACCTCTCCGCGGACGCGATAGATGCGGCGACGCCGCTCGGCGACCCAGCCGCGCGCCTCCAGGCGTTCGCCGGGGCCTGCCGGCGAGCGGTAGCGGATGTTCAGCTCGGCCGTGACGGCCCACGCGTCGTGACTGGACGGCGCCCAGGCCATCACCTCGTCCAGGAGGGTGGCAAGGAGGCCGCCGTGAACCTTGTCCTCCCAGCCCACGAAGTCAGTGCCGGGCTCCCAGGTGGTCTGCGCCCAGCCCTCGCCCAGCTCGATGTGGAGCCGCATGCCGATGGGGTTGACGTCGCCGCAGGCGAAGCACCGATGGTCGGCGAACGCGTAGCGCCGTCCGTCCCGACCCACGATCGAGCGGCTGTCTCCGATCGGCCGACCACCATCGGTCACCAGGCGCCGTCCTCATCGTCGTCATCCGCCCACGGGTCCTCGAAGTCTTCGCTGTTCGAGCGGCGCAGGCACTGGTCGGCGATGGCCAGGGCGAAGGCGTGGCTCACCGCGTACCCGTCGCGCAGGAAGTTGACCGCCTCGCGTCGTTCGCCGATCCCGTTGGCCTCGAGCAGCTCGCACCACTCGTCGAGGGATCGGCCCGTCTTGGAGGCAACCTGTCGGATGTCGGCCACGTGTCGGCTTGGCATGGGTGTCTACGGCCCCGCTGCTTCGTGCTAGAAGTCCAGGTTTCGGACCTTGCGGGCCTCGCCGCGGATGAAGTCCCGCCGCGGCTCGACACGCTCGCCCATCAACGTGCTGAAGATCTCATCGGCCTCCGCTGCGTCGCCAACCGAGACCTGCAGCAGCGTGCGCGTCTCCGGGTTCATGGTGGTCTCCCACAGCTGGTCGGCATTCATCTCGCCCAGCCCCTTGAAGCGCTGGACGCTGACGTTCTTGGTCTTGCCCTCCCGTGAAAGCTCCTTTACCGCCTGCTCGCGCTCCTTCTCGTTCGCCGCGTAGCGCGTCACCTTGCCGGTGCTGATGCGGTACAGCGGCGGCTGGCAGATGTAGAGGTACCCGTTCTCGATGATCTGCGGCATGTGGCGGTAGAAGAAGGTGAGCAGCAGCGTGCTGATGTGCGCCCCGTCCACGTCGGCGTCGGAGAGCAGGCAGATGCGGTGGTAGCGCAGCTTGCTCATGTCGAACGTCTCGCCGATGCCGGCGCCAAGGGCGATCACCAGCGGCCGGATCTTGTCGCTGGACAGGACCCGGTCCAGGCGCGCCTTCTCGACGTTCAGCATCTTGCCGAACATCGGCAGCACGGCCTGGAAGCGGCGGTCACGACCCTGCTTGGCGGAGCCACCGGCCGAGTCGCCCTCGACGATGTACAGCTCCGAACGGGCCGGGTCCCGCTCCTGGCAGTCCGCCAGCTTGCCCGGCAACGCCATGCCCTCCAGGGCCCCCTTGCGGATGACCAGGTCCCGTGCCTTGCGGGCGGCCTCGCGCGCGCGCGCCGCGGTCAGGCTCTTCTCGATGATGCGCCGTCCGTCCGCCGGGTTCTCCTCGAGGTGCTGCATGATCCCGTCGGCCAGCACCGTCTGGACCGCCCCCTTCACGTCGGCGTTGCCCAGCTTGGCCTTGGTCTGTCCCTCGAACTGGGGGTCGGTGAGCTTGACGCTGATGACCGCCGTCAGCCCCTCGCGCACGTCGTCACCGGAGAGGTTGCCGTCCTTCTCGGACAGCACTCCCGCCTTCCGCGCCCAGTCGTTCAGCGAGCTGGTTAGCGCGGCGCGGAAGCCGGTGACGTGCGTGCCGCCGTCGACGGTGTGGATGTTGTTGGCGAAGGCCAGCACGTTCTCGGCGAAGCCGTCGTTGTACTGCAGCGCGACCTCGACGCTGGTGGTGTCGACCATGCGCTCGACGTGGATCGGCCGCTGGTTGAGCACGTCGCGTCGGCGGTTGAGGTGGCGGACGAAGCTGGTCACGCCGCCCTCGAAGAAGAAGTTCTTCTCGCGGTCCGCGCGCTGGTCCAGGAGGCGGATCCAGACGCCCTTGTTGAGGTACGCCGATTCCCGCAGGCGGGTCGCGATCATCTCCCAGCTGAAGTCCAGCGTCTCGAACACGGTGGCGTCGGGCGTGAAGATGGTCCGGGTGCCGCTGCGGCGATTCCAGTCGGGGTCGAGCCCCTTGTTGGCCTCGGCCCTCCCGCCCGACTGGCGCACCTTCCCGGCGGGCTTGCCCCCGTCGCTGTACTCCTGGATCCAGCGCTTGCCGTCCCGGAGCACCTCGACCCGCATCCGCGAGGAGAGGGCGTTCACGACGCTGACGCCCACGCCGTGCAGCCCGCCGGAGACCTTGTAGCCGCCGCCGCCAAACTTGCCGCCGGCGTGCAGCACGGTGTGGACCACCTCCAGCGCGTCCTTGCCGCTGGAATGCTTGCCGACCGGGATGCCGCGGCCGTCGTCCACCACCTCCACGCTGCCGTCGGCGTGGATGGTGACGTCGATGCGCGTCGCGACGTTGGCCATCGCCTCGTCGATGCTGTTGTCGACGACCTCCCACACCAGCTGGTGGAGGCCGCGAGCATCGGTCGAGCCGATGTACATGCCGGGCCGTTTGCGAACGGCCTGCAGTCCCTCGAGGACCTGGATATTCGCCGCGGTGTAGTCCGCCGACGCGTTCTTGCGCCGCTGGCCGCGGGCGGGTTGGACCGTCATGCCCGCGCCTCCTGCTCGGTGGTGGTGCTTTCGATGCTCAGCGCGGCCGGCTCCACCGAGCTGCCGTTCACATCCGCTCCGTTCGCGGCGCCCCGGGTGATGATGGCGTAAAGCCGGTCCAGCTCTTCGTCGCTGTAGAAATCGATCACCAGGCGCCCGCCCCGCCGGGTGCGGACGATGCCGACCTTGGTGGCCAGCACGCCGCGTAGCTGCGCCTCGAGATCGGCCAGGTCCTCGCTCAGCGGCTGCCGCAGGCGCGTCGATCCCAGCTCACGCTTGCGTCGGACGAGCTCCTCGGTCTGGCGCACGGAGAGGTGCCGTTCCAGCACGACCTGGAGCACCGCGCGCTGGAGCTCCGGGATGGTCAGGGCCGCCAGCGCGCGCCCGTGGCCTTCGCTTATGCGCCCGTCCACGATGGCCTGGCGTGTCTCGGGAGCGAGGTCCAGCAACCGAAGGGCGTTGCTGACGGCCACGCGGCTCTTGCCGACCTGGCGTGCCACCGCCTCGTGCGACAGGCCGAATCTGTCGATCAGCTCGCGGAATGCGCTCGCCTCCTCGATCGGGTTCAGGTCGGATCGCTGGATGTTCTCCACCAGCGCCAGCTCCAGCAGGTCGTTGCCGGTGGACTCGCGCACGACGGCGGGGATCTCGGTCAGCCCGGCGGCACGCGCGGCGCGCAGGCGACGCTCCCCGGCGATCAGCTCGTAGCCGCCGTCGGCTGCGGCCCTGACCACGATCGGCTGCAAGACGCCGTGAGTTGCGATCGATGCCGTCAGCTCCACCAGCGACTCGTCGTCGAACGCGGCGCGCGGCTGGTGAGGATTGCGCCGGACGCGGTCGACGGGGATGACGTGGGCGGTCCCCTCGGAGCTCCCCCGCGGGATCAGAGCATCCAGGCCGCGGCCCAGGCCGAACGACTTAGCCACGAGCGGCGACCTCGGCTGCGAGCTCGCCGTACGCGACCGCGCCCCGCGATGAAGGGGCGTAGAGCGCCACCGGCAGCCCGTGGCTCGGCGCCTCGGAGAGCCGAACGCTGCGCGGGACGACCGTGTCGTAGACCGTCCCGTTCATGTGGCGGCGCACCTCGGCGGCCACCTGGGCCGAGAGGTTCGTGCGCGCGTCGTACATCGTCAACAGCACTCCTTCGATCTCAAGGCGCGGGTTCAGCTCCTCGCGCACGAGCCGGATCGTGTTCACCAGCTGGCTCAGCCCCTCCAGCGCGTAGTACTCGGTCTGGATCGGGATGAGGACCCCATCCGCGGCCGTCAGGGCGTTCACCGTCAGCAGTCCCAGCGACGGCGGGCAGTCGATGAGCACCCTGTCGTAGCGACCGCTGAGCCCGGCCAGGCTCGCCGACAGCCGACGCTCTCGCGCCGGGATGTCCACCAGCTCGACCTCGGCGCCGGACAGCGCCGGGGACGAGGGCACCAGATCGAGCCCCTCGATCGCCGTACCCACCGTGACCTCGCCGATCGGCACCCGGTCGATAAGGGCGTCGTAGACGGACCGATCCACGTTCCGGCGATCGACCCCGAGGCCGCTGGTGGCGTTCCCCTGGGGGTCGATGTCGATAACGAGCGTCGATGTTCCGGAGAGGGCCAGGAAGGCCGCCAAGTTGACCACGGTCGTCGTCTTGCCAACGCCGCCCTTCTGGTTTGTGCAGGCCGTGACCCTGACCACAGGCGCTCCGCAGCGAGTTCGGGTGGGCCGCTTGATTCTACCAGTTTTGGGCTTACGCGAGGCTTATCAGCGCGTTATCTGGAACGGGAGGTTTCACGTGAAACACTCTCGCCGACACGCATGTTTCACGTGGAACATTGGTCCATCGTCGCCGGGCCGAGCCGCGGGCGCCGGCCGGTATACTTGGGTCCGCCCAAGGGCGGCAACGCAGACTCAGGGGAACTCCGAGATCACGTACACCAGCGTCCTTCTCGCCATCGTCGTCGGGATCGTCCACGCCGGCCTCGCCCCGGTGATCGAGATCGCCGACGTGCGCCCCAATCTCATCCTCGTCTCGGTGGTCCTGGTCACCGCCCTGCTCGGCTTCGGTCCAGGCATCGTGTGGGCTTTCACCGGCGGGCTGTCCGCCAACCTGCTGGTCCAGGATCCGCTCGGCAGCCTGCCGCTGGCGCTGCTCCTCGTGAGCGCCATGGTCGCCGGTGGGGGCCGCGTCCTGGGACGGCTGACGTGGGTCTACCCGGTCCTGGCGGCGTTCGCCGGCAGCGTGCTGGCGGACCTGATCAAGCTCGGCGTGTACCGCCTCGTTGACGATCCGCTGGTGGTCGGCGTGCCGCTGGCGCAGATCATCCCGGCGGCGTTCCTTAACGCCGCAATCCTGGCCCTGCTCCTCTATCCCGTTCGGTCGCTCACCCTGCGAGTGCTGCCGGAGGAGAAGCCGGCATGGTGAGGGCCGGCATGGTCATGGCATGGAGGCCGATGCCGTGGCCGACCTGAACGAGGGTCGCCTCGACCTCCCGCGCTCGCGCGCGCGCTTCATCGCCTTCGCCCTGGTGGTCGCGCTGATCCTGAGCGTGCTCGGCGCCCGGCTGTTCCACCTCCAGGTAGTGCGGGGCGAGGAGTTCGCGGCCCAGGCAACCCGGGCGCGCACCGTGGAGATTCCGATCCGCGCGCCGCGCGGCCTCGTCTTCGACCGCGAGGGCAGGCCGCTGGTGGTCAACGTGCCGTCGTGGACGGTCAAGGTGCGGCCGGCCGACCTTCCTCAGAACGGCACGAACCGCGTCCTGCGCCGGGTGGCGCAGGTCACCGGGGCCGAGGTCGGCGTCCTGCGACAGCGGCTGGAGGCGTTCCAGGGCTCTCCGTTCGACCTGGTGCCGATCGAGCGTGGCGTGACGCGCGAAGCTGCGCTGATCATCGGCGAGGAGTCCGACCGGCTGCCGGGGGTCGTGGTCGAGGTGGATCCGATCCGCCAGTACCTCGACGAGACCGGCGAGCTGAACGGGCAGCTGCTGTCCCACGTACTGGGCTACACCGGGCCGGTCAACCTGGAGGAGTTCCGATCGCTCGCCGATGCTGGCTACCTCCGCGACGACATCATCGGTCGGGCGGGAATCGAGGCCACCTTTGAGGAGTCACTCCGCGGCACCTACGGAGCCGAGCTCTGGGAGCGCGACGCGAGCGGGAGGGCGATCAAGAGTCTCGAGACCCTCCGACTGCCGGAGCCGGGCAAGAACCTGATGCTCACCCTCGACGCGCGCATGCAGCGAGTGGCCACCGACGCGCTGGTATGGGGCATGGAGGCGGTCGGCGTGGAGCAGGGCGTCACCATCGTGATGAACCCGCAGACCGGCGAGATCCTGGCCATGGTCTCCCTGCCGGCCTACGACAACAACAAGTTCGCGACGGGCATCAGTGCCGCCGACTACCAGGTCTATCTCGACGACCCGGCCAAGCCGCTGCGCAATCACGCCATCAGCGACATCTACCCGCCGGGCTCGACATTCAAGCTGGTGACCGGCCTGGCGGCGCTCGAGGAGGGCGTGACCTCCGCCGCGCGGCGATGGCCGACCTACGGCTGCTACCAGATCCCGGGCGCCCCGCAAGGCGAGTGCCTGTACGACTGGAACCGGCAGGGCTTCGGCCCGCTGAACATGATCGAGGCCTTCGCAAAGAGCTCGGACACGTTCTTCTACCAGATGGCCGTCGGCCTGGGGATCGACGCGTTCGGGCAGTGGGCCCAGGAT
>DASUSP010000045.1:0-5767 GCA_036375035.1 Candidatus Limnocylindria bacterium | reverse complement strand
ATCGTGGAGCCGACCAGCGGCAACACCGGCGTGGGGCTGGCCATGGCGGCCGCGGTAAAGGGCTATCGGTGCATCTTCGTGATGGCCGACAAGCAGTCGGAGGAGAAGCGGGCGCTCCTGCGCGCCTACGGCGCCGAGGTGGTCGTCTGCCCCACCGACGTGGACCCCGATGACGAGCGCAGCTACTACCGCGTGTCGGATCGCCTGGCGCGCGAGACGCCCGGCGCCTGGAAGCCGGACCAGTACTCGAACCCGGCCAACCCGGAGGCGCACTACGCCACCACCGGGCCGGAGATCTGGAAGGCGACCGAGGGGCGGATCACGCACTTCGTGGCGGGGATCGGCACCGGGGGGACGATCAGCGGCATCGCCCGCTACCTGCGTGAGCGGAAGCCTGGCGTGATCGTGGTGGGCGCCGATACCGAGGGATCGGTCTTCAGCGGCGACACCCCGCGCCCCTACCTGACCGAGGGCGTGGGCGAGGACTTCTGGCCGGCCACCTACGACACCGATGCCCCCGACCTCATCGTTCGCTGCTCCGACCGCGACGCGATGCTCACCGCTCGGCAGGGCACGGCCGCCGAGGGCATCCTGATGGGAGAGTCGAGCGGGCTTGCGCTGTGGGCCGCGCTGCAGGTTGCCCGCGACACCGATGACCCGGACGCCCTGTTCGTGGTGCTGCTGCCGGACAGCGGGCGCAACTACGTCGGCAAGCTCTATGACGACGCCTGGCTGCGCCAGGTGGGGCTGCTGGGTGCGGAGGAGCAGGTCAGCGACTACGACTGGCGGGACACGCTCCCGTCCGTGGTGGTTCGCCGGCGAGAGGTCCGCCCGCCGGCGTAGCGCCGCCGGGCCTGCGCCGATCCATGTAGATCGTCGGAATCGCGCTGAACAAGAGCCCCGCGCGGGAAATGGTCCGATGCATGGGCGCGGAAGCGCGCCATGGCCGGTGCTCCCGGCCGGCTCGATGACAGGAGAGGTGCGGACCGCCCGTCCCCCAACAGCAGACGCCTGCCGCCGTGGTGCATGGCGACGATCACGTGTCACGGTGGCGCCGTCGCCGTGGCAGGCCTCAGGTCATGCCTTGGCGGCCGGCCGGTGAGCCTGTGGGGCGATCAGGTGGTCGCCGTAGAGCAGCAGGATGGTCAGCAGCACCAGGAAGCCGAGTACGACGGGACTCGCGACGATGTCCCGGGCAAGGCCAAGGTATGGCAGGTGGAATGTGGCGCGGCCGAGGATCTGGTCGCTGCGAATGTATACGGCGTCGGGGGTGGCGTTGGCGTCGCCCTGGGTGACCCAGAAGTCGCCGTTGCCGGAGGCGTCCGCAACGATGCGGTGGGTGACGTAGCTGCGGTTGGCCAGGAAGGTGACGATGTCGCCTACCCGGTAGTCGGCTGCGGGCTCGACGTAGGCGAGGCTTCCGATCGGGAGCGTGTTCCCCATGGAGGGACCGACGATGGTGACGGTGGCCTGTCCACTGATCGTCGGGTACAGCTTCGTGGTGCCGAGCAGGACCAGGGCTGTCGTGGTGAGCAGGCCGAGCAGGATGAATCTGAGGATACGCATGGTGGTACCGGGCCAGCTGACGGGGATGATGCCGCCGCCGGCCCGATGTCTCCGTTCTGCTCGCGTTAGATGGCGGACTCGCCTGTGAAGGTGAGGATCTGGGTGGCGGTGTCAGTGTTGCTGAAGGCGGGGTTGGGCACGAGAGAGTGCGTCTCGACGCAGAGGTTGTCGGTGCCGCCGGCCGCGATCAGGCGGTCGCCGGGGTCCTGCCCGGTAGTCGGATTGCCGAAGCCTGCGGTGGCGAGGCTGAGCTGGTTGCTGAAGCTCTGAATCTTGGTCGCGGTGCCCGGGAACACGCCGTCGAGGATGAGGTCGCAGTCGGCAGCCGCGGTGCCCGGGCTCGAGAGGGCCCAGAATTCGGTGATGGCCTGGCTGTTGAGTGGTCCGCCGGCGGAGGCCCGGACCGCGTAGCGCAGCTGGACGCTGCCGGCGTTGCTGATGGCCAACAGGCCGCCGGTGCGGGCGTCATTGGAGCCTTCGAAAATGTAGTCGATGGACAGGCTCTGCTGGCCGTTGCCCTTCAGGTCGATACTCTGGACCGAGTAGTTGTTGGTGACGAGCAGGGTGTCGGTCAGGACCGCCCAGCTTGCGATGCCGGTTCCGGCGAGGCCGAGGACGAGGGCCAGCAGGACGGCGAGGCGCCTTCCGCTGGCGGCGCGGATGGTGGTCATTGGTTCTCATTTCCTATTCAGTGTCGAGCGACTGGCTCGTGTCAACCGCAACTCACGCGCGGGTTGTATTCGAAGAACATCCCGCTCGGATTCGGCTGCCAAACCCAGGCGTGCAGCTCGTAGAAGTCGGGCAGGCCGTAGCGGTTTCCGGCCGGGATGAGATGGAAGTCCTCGCCGAAAAGCTCTGGGGGCGCAGCGCCGGCACCGTTGGCCGCTTCCCAGGCCGTCTTCAGCACCAGGTACTCGACCCCGACCAGCTTGAGGGTCCCGTTGGACTGCGGCTCGTAGATGAGCAGCTCGGGAGTCGTCGCATTGACGGCGTCGTCGAGCAGGGCGGGGTTGAGGTAGTGGACCCCCATGGTGCCGGCGCCGTTCGGATCGGCGATGCAGGTGATGCCGGCGAGATCGGCGACCTCGACGGTGTAGCCGGCGGCCATGGCCGTCTCGATGTTGTGGAAGGGCGCCGTCGCGTTGCGTAGCGCCGCAACGCCGGACTGGCCGGCTGCCGCCACGCCTGTGAGCGCGCTGGCGGCGAGTGCTCCGGCGAGCAGGGCCGGAAGAAGACGCCTGAGTGGATTCGATCTGGTTTTCACGTTATGGCTCCTCTCAGTCGCCTTCGACGACTGGATACAGGGCGTCCGCCACGAGCCCGTGGGCCTCGCGGTGCACGCGGTTGGCGGCATCCTCGCTGGGCGCGTCGACCAGGCAGAAGATCTTCCCCTGCCCCTCGTCGACCCAGTACCTCAGGTAACGGACGCCGAACCGGTCCTGGGTCTGCAGGTCAGCCAGGTGCGCCTTGGCGACGTCATCGGCCTTCACGCCTCCATCGAGGCTGTGCATGTCCATGTAGAGCGGCATGCGGGTCCTCCTTTCGCCAAGGAGGATCTCCCGGGCACTGGGTCGAGCACATCGGGACGACGACCCAGGTTGGCCGAGGCGATTCCCTATCTTGGGATGGACCGATGCTCCGCCAGCGCCGATGCCACGCTCGCGCGCCCCCGCACCCCGAGCTTGCCCAGCACAGCCGACGCGTGGTGACCGACCGTCTTCTCGCTGATCACCAGCTGGCGCGCGATCTCGGCGTTGGACAGGCCTGCCGCCATGAGCTCGGCGATCTCCGATTCGCGCTCGGTGAGCCCGGCGGGGTTGGCCAGTGTCGTCGCCCGCGGTCCGCGTGGAACGGCCGCCCCAAGATGCCTCAGCCGGACCGCGATGCGCTCAGCCGTGGCCGTTGCGCCCAGCGCCAGGGCCGCGTCGTGTGCTGCACGCACCTGCTCCGGATCCTCGCTCGCCGAGCGGCAGAGAGCCGCCTCGAAGGCGTTGCCCAGCTCGAGCCATGTCGCTGCCGCGTCCTCGTGTCGGCCGGAGAGCTCCAGCGCGTACGGCGGCGCCACCCGGTCGCGCACGGCCTCGAGGGCGCCGGCGCGGTGCAGCCAGGCCGCCGCCTCGCCGAGCTCCCACTCGTTGCCGTGCTCGAGGGCCAGCGGGTAGACGTCCCGGTAGGCGCGCCGCATGCCCTCCGGGTCGTCGGCGAGCCAGGCCGCCTCCGCCCGGGTCGAGGCGACGACCTGCAGGTTGCCAAGCCCGCCGGCCCGCTCCGCCAGCTCGGCGGCCTCGTCGATCATCGGTCCGGCGGCTGAGTCTCCCGTGCGCAGAGCCAGGCGCGCCATGACACACAGGGCCATGATCCGGCCGTGAGGCGACACCCGCGGATGGACCAGCAGCGGTGCCGCCAGCGCCTCGGCATCGACCCAGCGGCCCGTGTGCAGGCGGGCCATGGCGCGTGACGAGTGGGCCAGCAGCTGGCAGCGCTCCAGGTCGCACGAGGCGGTGAACTCCAGGCAGGCGACCAGCGACTCCTCCGCCGCGTCGTAGCGGTGATGGGTTAGCGCCACCTCGCCCAGGTTGTAGAGCGCCCGGTCGATGTGCTCCTGCATGTTGTGCCGCCGAGCGATGGCGAGGCTCTCCTCGAGCTTCGCTCGTCCTGCCTCGAGCCCGGCCTCCAGCTCGGTCGTGCCCAGGTTGTTCAGCGCGTAGCTGATAACCTCCGGGTCCTCGAGGCGCCGGCCCATCTCCAGCGCGCGCCGACTCCAGGCTGCAGCCTCTTCGGTGTGCTTCTCGATCATGTGGAGGTGGCCCAGGTTGCCAAGCGCCATGGCCGTCTCGTGGCGCTCCCCGGTCGGCTCCAGCAGCCGGACGGCCTCGTGCGCGGCCTCCCATCCTTCGGCGCCGCGGCCGGTGAACCAGGCCACTCGCGAAAGGTGGCGCAGGTTGTCGCCGATGCGAACCGGGTCTCCGCCGGCGCGCCGCAGGGCGAGCGCCTCGAGGCGCGTGCGATGCGCCTCCTCCAGGTGGCCCAGGAGATGGAGCTCGTACGACATCGCCTCCAGCAGCCCTGCGCGCCTCTCGTCGGGGAGCCGGTCACCGAACCGCAGCGCCCGGCGACACTGGGCGATCGCCTCCCCGTGCGCGCGCAGCGCGATCGCCTGACGCGCGGCCTGCGGCGCATGCTGAAGGACCGCCGCGGCATCGGCCGCGCCCTCGGCGTGGTACGCGAGCCGGGCGGGATCCGCACCGCCCGCGCGCGAGAGGTGGCGGAGCGCGCTCCGATGCAGGCCCACGGCGCGGAGCATGGGCACGTCCTCGAGGACAGTCATCCGCGTCAGCTCGTGACGGAAGACGAGCGCCTCCCCCTCGCGCCGCAGCAGGCCGGTGGCGAGGCTCTCGTCCACCCCAGACAGCTCCTCGCCGGCCACGGCGGCGAGCAGCCACGGCTCCACGCGCGCGCCCAGGACGGCCGCTGCCTCCAGCGCATGCCGTCCGCGCTCGCTGAGGCGGCCGACGCGGGACCGGATGGCGTCGCGAACGGTGCCTGGGACGCTGTCGCCTTCGCCGGAGGCCAGTACCTCGGCGACAAAGAACGCGTTTCCGCCGGTCAGGTGGTGCAGCTCGCCGGCGTCGATCGCGCTGTCGCGCGCCATCAGCGCCACGGCCGACGGCGAGAGGGGCGGCACCTCGATCCGATGTGTCCAGCCCAGGGTCGCGAGGTCGCCGATCACGATCCGAAGCGCGTCGAAGGGCCCAACGTCGTCGTCACGGTACGTGCCGATCACGAGCGTTGGTGTGCCGGCGATGCGCCGCCCCACGAATCGCAGCAGGTCCAGGGTGGCGTGGTCGCTCCAGTGCAGGTCCTCGATGACCACGATCGACGGGCCACCCGTGCGGAGGTCCTCGAGGAGCAGGTCGAAGAGTTGCTGGCGGCCGCTGTCCGGGTCAACCAGGGCGGTGCGCGCACTCAGGCCGAGTGCTGAGCCCATGTCGTGGATCGGGCCGAGGGGACGTGGCGTGGAGACCCCATCGCAGGCCCCAGCCAGCACCCTCGCTCCTTCGGCGGCCGCCACGAAGCGCTGGACGAGTGCGCTCTTGCCCGCTCCGGGTTCGCCGCCGATGAACGCCACCGAGCCCGATGCCTGCCGCGCTCTCGCGAGCAGCTCGTCCAGGACCGCGAGCTGGCGATCCCGCTCGAGAAG
>DASUSP010000044.1:0-5547 GCA_036375035.1 Candidatus Limnocylindria bacterium | reverse complement strand
CAGTCCATCGAGGCGCGCTTGGCGAGCGCCTGGGCGCTGACATCGACGATGGTGGTGATCGCCGCTTCCGGCACCCCGAAGTCGTCCACCTCCTCGCCGGACGCCAGCTTCTCCTCCACCTGGCGCAGCGCGTCGACGTTGGCGGGGTACAGCTCGTCGGCGTCGTGGTCGGCCGAGGCGGGCGGCGGTGAGTCGGCGGCCAGCTCATCGGTCCCGAAGTCCCATGGCAGCGGGATGCCGCGCTCGCTCATCTGCTTCATCAGCCAGAACCATCGGTCCCGGTTGAACGCGATCTCGTAGAACTTCTCGACCGCGTGCGGCTCGCCGGCGTCGACGAAGCGGTCCGGGTCGGCCGCGGCGTCCCAGGCGGCCGCCGCGATGCGGTGCGCGTTGATGTGGTCGGGGTGGCCGTAGTTGCCGTTCGGGTCATAGCTCACCATCACCGCCGGCCGCACCGCCCGCACGATCCGCACCAGCCGCTCGGTGGCCTGCTCCAGGTCCGCCTTCCAGAAGGACTCTGGCCTCTCGTTGGAGGGCGTGCCCATCATCCCCGAGTCACGGTAGCCGAGCAGGTGCAGGTGCAGCTCGCCGGGGTAGGGGCCGCGTAGAGCGTCCAGCGAGCAGCGCAGCTCGCGCTCCCGGATCTCCCGCAGCCGTGGAAAGGCCTCGTCGTAGTCCAGGGTGGGATCGTGGATCTCCCCCTCCTCGCCGCCGGTGCAGGTCACCAGGTCCACGCGGTGGCCCTGCGCCACGGCGCGCGCGATCAGGCCGCCGGTGGCGAACGCCTCGTCGTCGGGGTGGGCGTGGACCAGCAGCAGGCCCGGGAGACCGGAGCGTCCCGACGCCGGGTCAGGCCGAAGCACCGACCGCCTCCGGTGGCGAGCTCGTGGTGGCCTCCTGCCACAGGCCGGCGACACGCAGCGTCTCGCGCGCGTCGCGATACCCGCGGCGCCGCATCTCCGCCACGCGCGAGAAGTGCCACGCCGGCATGATCCCCAGCCGCGGCCGGATCAACAGGTCCGGCGCCTCGGCGACCACCGGCTCAGCCAGGCGCCCGGTCATCAGCCCCAGGTAGGCACGCGCCGAGAGCCGGGCTCCCGGCTGCCCGGTGCCCAGCCGCAGCGAGACGCGCCGCATGGCGGCCGCCACGGGGCGCACCGCCAGCACGGCTGGCTTGGGGGTGTCGACCCACACGCCGACGACCGGGTCCGCCGGGGCGAGATGGCGCGCCAGGCTGACCGGGACCGACTCCCACGGTCCGGCGTCGCACCACAGGCGCTCGCCTTCGGGGCAGGGCGGGAAGAAGAACGGCACAGCGATCGAGCGCTCCAGCGCCTCGATCACCCGGCCCCGGGTGATGGCCACCGCCTCGCCGCTGGCCAGGTCGTAGGCGGCAACGGCCAGCGGGGTGGGCAGCTCCTCGATCAGCGGATCGCCCATCGATTCGGCCAGGCGCTCCAGGAGCGGCCGTGGGTCGAACAGGGCGTGCCGCGCGCGGCGGCCGACCAGCCGGTACACGGGCGTGCGTCGCGCCGCCCGCTCGATCTCGTCCGGGCTGAAGCCGGCGGCCAGCCCCGCCCCGACGATGGAGCCCATGCTGGTGCCGACGATCAGGCTCGGCCGGAGGCCCGCCTCCTGCATTGCCTCCGCCACCCCGATGTGGGCCCAACCGCGCCCCCCGCCCCCGCCGAGCGCCAGCGTGAAGCGCTCCCCGATCACGACCGATGCTCCTCGCACTGGCACAGCTCGCGCAGCCGGTGGTAGGTGAACAGGCCGGTGTCGTGACCATCGGCCCAGATGGGGGCGAGGGCGTAGCGGCCGATCCACTTGACGCGCTCCATGGTCGTCTGCTGCGGCGTGAAGATCGTCTCCAGCGTCACCACGCCGGGAAGGTTGCCCTCCCCGGAGCACAGCGCGCAGGGGCAGGCGCGACGCAGCGCCATCCAGCCCCACTCGCCCAGGTGGCCGTCGTCCCAGCGGATGCGCATCACCTGCGCCGTCTCGTCGAGCTCCACGGCAATGGGGTTGACGATCTCCTGCATCGGTCTCACGCGGATGACCTTACGACAGCCGGGTCAGGGCAGCCAGTTGGGGGAGACGCCCAGCCACTCGGCGCCGAAGCTGACGCCGTTGCTGGTGAGCGGCAACGGGTCGCTGCCATCGGCCAGGTCCCACACGTACAGGTCCTGCCGAACGCCGCCGTTGGCCGCCAGGCGCCCCAGGGTGAACACGATCTCGTTGCCGGTCCGGACCCACCGCACGTGGCTCACCAGTCCGGTGACCTGCATGCTGGCGACCGAGTCGCCCGACTGCTCCCGGACGATCAGGTCGCTGGTCCCGTTGTCGTTCTCTCGAACATCGATCCGCTGTCGGCCGTCGGGCGACCAGAGGATCGGTTCGCGGTCCACCTCCGAGAAACTGCCGTCGCCGGGATCCACGCGGTACGTGGCCGGAGCGCCCAGGATCCAGACCGTCAGGTTGCCGTCGGCGACCGCGTAGAGCCGCACCAGGCCGCCGTTGTCGATGAACTGCGCCTCGCGCAGGGCCGGGTCCGGACCGATGACCGGGCGCGGGTAGCTGGTCGAGCCGAGCACAGACGAGTCGCCGCTGGCGAAGTCGATCTGGATCACCTCGGCCACGTCGTTGCCGCCGTCGGGCGTGATGCGGACCGCGTAGACGGTGTCCGAGTCCCAGCCGAACGTCACGGCGCTGATGTCGTCGGCCAGTGCCCGAGCAGACTCGCCGGGCGTCAGCGCCACCAGCCGGTCAGCGATGATGGCGACGCCCACCCGGCCGTCGCCGGACCAGGCGTAGCTCGCCACCCCCGCGTCGGCCTGGGCCATGATGCGTGGCTCCTGGTCCTCGGAGAAGTCGCGGCGCAGGAGATAGATGGGAGCGACCGCCGATGGGCGGCCCAGGTACACCATCTCCAGCGGCCCGTACTCCGGCACCGGCGTGGCGCTGGGCCCCTCGCTGGGCTGCACGCTCTCCGAGGGGCTGGCCGTCCGGCTGGGCTGCGCCGCGCCGGACCCGGTGCCGCTCGCCGACGGCAGGACGCCGGTGGCCGAGGCGGAGGGCGTCGGCGAGCCGCTCGTACCCAACAGGCCCTCGGGCGTGGTGAAGATCAGGGCCAGCAGCACGATGAGGATGCCCGCCAGGGCGAGAATGATTCCGATCATCCACGGCACTGCCTGCTCGGCCGTGGTCGGGCGTCGCCGGTCGCCGTGCAGCTTGGGGTCCCACGATCCACCGTCAAAGGCGGTCGTCGGCTCCCCCGCCTCCAGCTGCGGCCCCTCCGGCGCGGGGGCTTCGGAAGACCCCGCCTCGGGCGGTCCTTCGGGGTGGGGGCCGGACGGCTCTGGATCCCGGGCCCAGGGGTCGCGTTCGTCCTCCTCGCGGAGATCGTGCTCGGGCCAGGTGTGGCCGTCGTCCGGCCAGCGGGGGTCGCTCACGCGTTCCTCCCGCGAGCTGCGCGACGCACCGCGGCATCATACCGAAGGCTGACGACCCCGATCCCCGCCAGCACCAGGGCGGTGCCCACAGCCAGCCTGGCGTCGAGCACCTCGCCGAGGACGAGCACGCCCAGCGCGACGCCGACGACCGGGAACATGTAGGTCACCATGCTGGCCAGCGTCGCGCCCAGCTCGCCGATCAGGAAGAAGTACAGCAGGTAGGCCACGAAGGCCCCCATCGCGCCCAGCCATACCACGGCCAGGATCGTGTCGCCCTGGGTTGGGATGCGCACGCCGTCGGCCAGCAGGGCCAAGGGCCAGATGAAGATCGCGCCGAAGAGCATGGTCCCGGCCGAGACCACGTATCGGTGCGTGACCTTCATGCTGTGGCGCGCGTACGAGGCCGCAACCGCATACGAGAGGGCGGCCAGCGCCACCGCGCCCGCGCCGATCAGGCCCGCCGGATCGTTGCGCAGCTCGAACTCGCGCGTGGCCAGCAGTGCCGCACCGGCGAAGCCGACCAGCAGGCCCACGATCCGCAGGAAGGTCACCGTCTCGGTGCGCAGCAGCAGCCCGGCGAGCACCAGGCTGAAGATCGGCGTCAGCGAGTTGAGGACCGCGGCGGTGGCCGAGTCGACGACCTCCTCGCCCCAGGTGATGAGCAGGTACGGCAGGGCCGCGTTGAGCAGCCCCATCACCGCCAGCGGCAGCAGCTGGTCGCGTCCGCGCGGCAGCCGCACGCCGCGTGCGGCCATGAAGACGAGCATGAACGCGAAGCCGATGGTCAGCCGGTGCGCCACCACGGTCGCCGCCGGCAGCTCGTCGACCGCGATCTTGATCCACAGGAAGCTGGAGCCCCAGATGAGGCCCAGCGTGACGAAGGCGACAGGAACGGCGAATCGGGACATGCCTGGCTCGGTGCTCGGGTTCCGCGCATGGTATCGGCACGCGACTCCCCTCGACGGCACACTTGACCGCGTGCAAGATTGAGTCGCTGCCCGCGCGCCGCGTCCCATACCGGGCAAAGGGCATCGGGTTGCGACCGATGCCGGACAGGCGGAAGGGCATGGACACCGATCTCGTGGCTCGTGCACAGGGCGGCGACGAAGGGGCCTTCATGAGCCTCGCGGTGGCCCTTGGTGATCGGCTCCATGCAGTGGCGCATCGGATCCTGCGCGACACCGATCTCGCCGAGGACGCCACGCAGCAGGCGCTGCTGGCCATCTGGCGCGACCTGCCCCAGCTGCGCGACCCGTCCCGATTCGAGGCGTGGTCGTATCGGATCCTGGTGCGCGCCTGTTACGCCGAGGGCCGCAAGGCCCGCGCCTGGTCCCCGAACCTTCGCCTCCTTGGGGCCGATGAGCCGACGGCGAAAGACGCCACGCACACCGTCCACGACCGCGACCAGCTGGAGCGCGGCTTCCGGCGCCTGTCGATCGACCATCGAGCGGTGGTCGTCCTGCACCACTACCTGGACTTGCCGCTGGCCCTGGTGGCGGAGACGCTCCGCGTCCCGGAGGGCACCGTCCGATCCCGTCTGCACTACGCCATGCGCGGGTTGCGCGCGGCTCTCGAGGCCGACGCCCGTCCGGCCGCGCGGGAGGTGGTGAATTGAATCGTTTCGAACGCGACTCCGCGCGGATCGTCCGCTCCTGGCTGGAGGAGGGGGCCGATCGGATTCCCGACCGCGTCCTGGACGCGGTGGAGGCGCAGCTGCCGGCCAACGCGCAGCGCCGGGCCGGGTGGCTGAGGCGCGGGCTACGAACCCTGAGCCGACGGCACGTCGGCTACGGCATTGCCGCCGCGATCGTCATCGGTGCCGCCGCTGTTGGGGTTGCCAACATCGGTCCAAGAACCGTCGGCACCGCGCCACCCACCCCCGAGCCAGACGTCCTGCCCCGATTGAGCAGCGTGCTGACGCCGGGTCCGTATACGGTCCGGGGCTTCCCCGCAAGCATCGTCTTCGACGTTCCGGCCGGATTCGCGCCTTGCTGGGATTCCGGGCTGGAGCAGGCCATCTGTCCGGCGGGCGAGGGGAACCTCGCTCCGGTGCTCGGGTTCCTCGTGGTGGAGAACGTCGTCGAGCAGCCATGCT
>DASUSP010000043.1:0-4146 GCA_036375035.1 Candidatus Limnocylindria bacterium | reverse complement strand
CGCATCGCCTGGTCGCTGGCCTACCTGGGCATCGCGGCCAGCCTGATCGGCGTGATGGGAGCCATCGGTCCCGGCTTTGCCACCGACATCCTGCGACTCTCGGAAGAGGACTTCTTCTTCGTGATGGGGCCTGCCGGGCTGGGAGCGGTGATGGGCATCCTGTTCCTGAACGCGTACGGCAAGGGCATCCCCCGCCGGCTGACGATCGACATCGGGCTGGTGGCCATGGGCGTCACCCTCATCACCCTGGCCGTGGTCAAGCCGGTGGTCGGGATCCTGTCGCCGGCGGTTGCTCCGATCGAGGAGACACTTCCCGATGCGCTGGCGCCGATCGTGTCGCTGATCGCGGTGGTGGTGGTCATCGCGGTGACCGCCGGGGTCGAGTACGCCTTCGTGGCCATCCCGTCCCAGACCGCGCTGCAGGAGGAGCTGCCGGTCGGTGTCCGAGGGCGGATCTTCGGCATCCTCAACACGCTGCTGAGCGTCGCCTCGTTCCTGCCGGTCATCGCCGCGCCGGCGGTGGCCGACGTCCTGAACATCATCTTCCCAGGCGCCGGCATCCCCGTGGTGATGGCCGCGCTGGGCCTGGTGACGCTGTGGGCCGGGATCAAGTCATGGGGACACAACGCGCGCGCCGGTCTCCACTCGCGGTCGGCCGTCCCGCCGGAGGTCCAGCACGAGCCCGATCCCCCGGCTGCCGATGAACCCGGCTCCACCGGGACCGATGCGGGCTAGGCTGGTCGGGATCCTGGCGCTGGCGCTGTCCGGGGCGCTGGCCTGGACGGCGGTCATCAATGTCCTCGCCGCGCGGCTGCTGCAGGCGCTGATCGCGGTCTCGGTGGCATACGTCGGTTACCTCGGCCTGCGGGGCTGGGCCAGCATCCGCGACGCGCTGGCCCACGCGGGCCCCCCGGCAGGGCCGCTGCCGTGGGTGACGGTGGTGATCCCGGCGCGCGACGAGGGCCCGGTGATCGGCGACATCGTGATGGACGTGGCTCGCCAGGCGTACGCCGATGACCGTGGGACGCGTTTTGACCTGCTGGTGATCGACGATGGCTCATCCGACGGGACGGGGCGGGCCGCCGCGGCGGCCGCCACGGTGCACCCGGGGCTCAAGGGGCGCTTCCAGGTCGTGCGACGCGAGCCTGGCGACGGGCCGCGCACCAAGGGCGCCGCCCTGGCGCACGCGCACCCTAGCGTCCGCGGCGAGGTGCTGGCGGTGCTGGACGCCGACTCGATGCTCGGTCCCGAGTACCTGGCCCTGGCGATGCGCGCCTGGCAGCGGGATCCCGACGCCGCGGCGCTGCAGACGCGCCGCACGGAGCTCAATGCGACGCACGGCTGGCTGCCCGGCGCGCAGGACGACGAGCAGCACATGGACCTCGCCAGCCAGTGCGGACGCTGGGCGACCGATGGGACGGCCGAGGTTCGCGGAACGGGCATGTTCCTGCGCCGCGAGGTCCTGGAGCGGGTTGGGGGATGGGACCCGGACTCGGTGACCGAGGATTTGGAGATCAGCACCCGCCTGGCCGCGGCCGGCGAGCACGTCACGCTGGCCCCCGAGGCGGTCGTTCGGGAAGAGGCAGTCGAGACCCTCGGCGCCCTGTGGCAACAGCGGATGCGCTGGGCGGAGGGCAGCATCCGGCGGCTGAACGACCACGGGCCGGGGCTGATGCTCGACGGACGCCTGCCGCTCGGCAAGCGGCTGGACTTCCTGGTGTTCACGACCGAGTTCATCGTGCCGCCGCTATTCGTGTGGAGCATCGTGGCGGCCATCGTGACGATCCTGCTGCCAGGGCCCGCCGACTGGACCGTGCCGGTGACCCTGTTCGTCGGCTACGGGCTGGGGACCTTCCTGCTGGCGGCGGCCGGGCTGGCGGCCACCGGGACCCGCGGCTGGCGCATTGTGGGCCGCGCGACGCGCGGGTCGCTCTTCCTGTCGCACTGGCTGGTGATCATCCCGCTGGCGCTTGCCAAGGTGGCCTTCGGCCCGCCCAGCCGCGAGTTCGCGCGTACGCCGCGCCAGGCGCACCGGGACCGATGAGGCGGCAGCGCGTCGAGCTGGTGGTGACCGGCCAGGTCGTCCTGCGCGTGGTGGCCGATGGATCGGTCGAGACTGCCGAGGCGATCGGAATCGGGGCGGGGCGGGTCGTGGTGGCCGGAACCGTTGCCGACGTGCAGCACGCCGCGCCCGCGTCCAGCATCATCCGCTTCCCTGGTTCCGCGGTGGTCCCCGGCCTGCACGACTTCCACCTGCACCTGGTCGGCATGGCGCGGCAGCGGCGTGAGGCGTCGCTCGACGGCCTGCGCGGCGAGGAGCTGGTCGCGGCCCTGGCGGCAGCAGCGGAGCGGCTCCCCCCGCACGCGTGGCTGCGCGGGCGCGGCTGGTCGGAGGACGCGCTGGCCGGCGGGACGCTCTGGCGCCTGAACGCCCTGCTGGGCCATCGGCCGGCTCTGCTCTACAGCCACGACGCCCACTCGGCCTGGGCATCGCCCGCGGCCCTGGTGCGAGCGGGGATCGGGGCGGGGAGCGGCGATCCCGCCGGAGGACGGATCGAGCGCGACGGGAGCGGGAACCCCACCGGCGTGCTGCGGGAGACGGCCACCGACCTGGTCGAAGCCTGCGCCGAGCGGCTGCGGGGCGCGGCGCTTGACGCGGCGCTGGACGAGGTGCTGGCCGAGCTGGCCGGCTGGGGCGTCACCGGCGCGACCGACGCGGGCGACACGGCCGCGGAGAACGGCACCGGGGCTCACGCGGCGCTTGGCGACCGCGCATCGCTGCTGCTTGGCGCACGCTCCAGGCTGGAGGGCCGGCTGCGCCTGGCCATCGGGTTCCCGGCCGATGCCATCGGGGATGCCGCGGCGCTCGGGCTGCGGACCGGCGCCGTCGTCGACACCGAGGCCACGACCCTTCGGGCCGGATGGGCCAAGGCCTACGCCGACGGCGCGCTGGGGTCTCGGACGGCGGCGCTGTTCGAGCCGTACAGCTGCGAGCCGCACGACACCGGCATCCTGCGGCTGCAGCCCGACCAGCTGGACCGCCTGATCGCCCAGAGCCGGGAGACGGGGATCGGCCTGGCGGTGCACGCCATCGGCGATCGGGCAGCGGCCGCGGTGCTGGACGCCGAGGAGCGGGCCAACCGGCTGGCGCGGGTTCCCGGCGCGCCACCGGACCGCATCGAGCACCTCCAGCTGCTGCGTCCCGGGGACCGTCGACGCCTGGCGCGGCTGGGTCTCACGGCCAGCATGCAGCCGGGGCACTGCGCCGCCGATCGGGAGCATGTCGGACGCTGCTGGTCCGACCGCGCCGCACTGGCCTACCCGTGGCGGTCGCTGCGCGGCGCCGGTGCGCGGCTCGCCTTCGGCTCAGATGCGCCGATCGAGACGGCGAACCCGTGGGCCGCCATCTTCGCCGCCGCGCACCGCCGCTGGCCCGGAGACGGGACGCCGGACTGGCAGCCGCACGAGGCACTGTCGCCGGCCGAGGCGCTCGGCGCCTACACCATTGGTCCCGCGACTGCGGCCGAGCGCCCCGACGAAGGGCACCTGCGGCCCGGCGCGGTGGCCGACCTGGCGGTCCTGGACGCCGACCTGGCGACCGTGCTGGCGGGTGACGAGCGGACGGCGGCGATACGGTCCGTGCTGACGCTGGTCGGCGGCCGCGAGATGCACCGTTCCTGACGCGCCGCTTTCCGTTGCGCGGGCGCACCCCGACCCCGTAGGATGCCGGCTAACCGAGCAACCGAGCAGGGGCCTGGAGGCAGTCATGGCCGAGCACCCGGAGGAGCGGGAGGCGTTCGAGGTTGGGGGTAACAGCAGCGTGCCGGTGGGGCCCGGCACCGGACCGACCAGCTTCGACCCCACGCGGCTCGACTTCGGCCACTACGCCGGCCGCACCATCGAGGAGCTGGCCGACACCGATCCGGACTACCTGCGCTGGCTGGAGCGCCATCCATCGGGCGTCCGCTACCGTGCCGAGATCCAGCGCGTGATCGGGGTCAGCCGGCACTCGCTCGACTGGAGCCGCTGACCCCGACCCTCCGACACCCGAGCCCTGCGCCCTGAACGACCCCCTGCTCGCCGGGCCGGCAAGGCCCGGCATGCGGCTTGCATTCGGGCCCCGCGTGACCAGAACCGAGACCGGAC
>DASUSP010000042.1:0-5102 GCA_036375035.1 Candidatus Limnocylindria bacterium | reverse complement strand
TTCGACGTTCAGGAGCGCCCTCGGTGGGCCGGGCCCGCCGAAAGCGCCTTGTTGTAGCACCGCCCGCAGGGGGTGTCAACGCGAGGCCTGCGGCGGCTCAGGTTCCCTGCAGGAGGAGTGCCACCACCACCCCCAAAACGGCCAGCGCCCCGAACTCGACCAGCACCGCGCGGGAAGATGAACCGGCCTCCAGCGACTCGGCGGCGCCGCTCCAGGCATGGAAGGCCAGCGCGATCAACGCCGCGGCGACGATGGGCGGGATGCCCAGCAGCGTCACCACCGTCGCCACCTGCGCCACCGCCAGCAGGTGGAGCAGGGCCTGGCCCACGGCCTGGACCCCGAACCGGGAACGGCCTTCCGCGGCCCTCACGGCGGGCACCGCCACCACCAGCAGCGTCAGCCCGATGCCGGCGCCCCAGCTGCCGAAACCCGCGAGCGAGAGCAGTCCGGCCGACGCGGCGAAGGTGATGCCGATCATGGTCAGCTCCAGGCCCAGGCCGCTCTCGCCCGTCCGGTTCGCACGAAGCTCCAGCCACAGGACCAGCCACAGGAGCACGGCCGCGATCGGCACCATCAGCAGCCCGATGCTGCCGATGGTCAGTCGCCCGAAGAGGGTGAGGGCCACGCCGGCCGCCGCCAGGGTCGCGTAGCGCGCGAACCCGAGCCCGGCGGTCGCCGGCCCGATCAGCCACACCGCGCCAAGCCCGCCAAGGGCCAGCTGCCCGGCGACGGCCACGGCCAGCCAGAACGTCGACCCGCCGTACCACCCCGCGGCGGCCACGCCGGCCAGCAGCATGGCCAGTACCACGCCCTCGGGGCGCTCTACACGCGAGATGACGCCCCACGCCATCGGACGGCGCACCAGACGGCGGCCGGTCACCGGGCACCCTCGCTCAGCTCGTCGGCGGAGAAACGGTTCAGGATCGCGTCAGGCGTGACCCATGCCCGCCGGGCGGTCGACACCGCGTAACGCAGCTGCTCCAGCTCCTCGGTGCGGTGCGCGTCGCTGGCCAGCGTCAGCCGCGCACCGGCCGCGCGGGCCGCGCGCGCGAGGCTGTCGTCGAGGTCCAGCCGCGGGCTGCCATTGATCTCCAGGGCCGTCCCGGAGCGCGCGGCAGCGGCGAAGACGCGCGGCCAGTCGAGGGCCACCGGGTCGCGCCGGTTAACGATGCGCCCGGTCGGGTGCGCGATGACGTCGACGTGCGGGTTCTCGATGGCGGCCAGCGTACGCTCCGTGAGCCGCTCGGGTGACTGCCCGCGCGCGGTATGGACCGACGCCACCACCAGATCGAAAAGGGCCAGCAGACCGTCGGGATAGTCGAGCGTCCCGTCGGCGCGGATCTCCATCTCGGTGCCGTGCAGGATCCGGAACGGCGCCAGCTCGGCGTTCAAGCGATCGATCTCGGCGCGCTGCTCCACGACGCGCTCCGGTGGCAGGCCGCGCGTGATGCCCAGCGACGGCGAGTGGTCGGTTAGCACCACCCAACCGAGCCCCCGCGCGCGGGCCGCGCGGGCCATCACCTCGATCGAGTCCACTCCGTCGGTCCAGTCTGAGTGGACGTGCGTGTCGCCGCGCACGTCCTCGTCGGTCACCAGCCGCGGGAGCTTGCCGGCCCCGGCCGCCGCGATCTCGCCGGAGTCCTCGCGGAGCTCGGGCGGGATCCAGGGCAGGTCCAGGCGAGCGTAGACGTCCTCCTCGCTGCTCTCCAGCAGCAGCTCGCCGGTGTCGACATCCTTGAACCCCTTCTAGGACAGCGACAGGCCCCGGTCGAGCGCCATCCCGCGCAGCGCGACGTTGTGCTCCTTGCTGCCCGTGAAGTGGACCAGGTGCGTCCCCCACGCCTTCCGGTGACAGATCATCAGGTCCACCCGGGGTCCACCGGCCAGGACGATGCTCGACTTGTCGATGCCGGCCGCCAGGACGCGCTCGACCTCGGGCAGCGTGTCGAGCGCCGTCACCAGCTCGTTCGGCCGGTCGGTTGCCGCCAGCAGGTCGAGGTCGCCGATGGTCGCGCGCCGCCGTCGGAGCGACCCGGCCGGCTCGATGCGGTCCACCCCGGGCACGTCGCGCAGGCGCTCGACGAGGTCGGCGATGATGGCGTCCGCGTCATGCAGCAGGAGCCGGGTGGAGACCCGCTCCAGGCGCGCGATGCCGGCCAGGACGTTCTCCTCGGTCCGCTGCGAGAGCCCCTTGAGACCGCGCAGCTGGCCGTCCGCGGCGGCGGCCCGCAGCGCCTCGACCGAGTCGATCCCCAGTTCATCGTGCAGCTGCTTCACGGTGCGCGGCCCGACGCCAGGGACGCGGAGCATGTCGAGCAGCCCCTCGGGCACCTGGGCGCGCAGCTTCTGGTGGTAGGCCAGCTCCCCCGTCTCCGCCAGCTCGGCCAGCTTGGCGGTGAGGGCCGGCCCGGCACCCGGCAGCTTCGGCGCCGTCCCGGCGCGGAACAGGGCGGCGACGTCGTCCGGGTGGCGCTCGACCGCGTCGGCCACGCGCCGGTAGGCCACCGACTTGTAGACGACCTCGCCGATGATCTCCAGCATGTCCCCGATCTCGCGGAAGATGCGGGCCAGGTCGCCATTGGTCAGGCCGGCTTCGCCCGTGCGGGATACGGAGCGGGGTCGAGGCATCGTGGGCATTCTACGGGCAGCCAAACGGCCCGCCCCGATGGGACGGGCCGACCTGGTGCCGGGCCTGCTGTGGGTGGCCTGCCGTGGGCGCTCAGCGCTTCGGCATACGCAGCGCGGACCGGAGCCGGGTGGCGACGGTCCGACCGCGGCGGCGCCGGATGACGTTCGTCGCTCGCTGGCGACGCATCGCCTCGCTCAGCAGCTCCTCCTGGCGCAGCGCGGCCAGCAGGCCGAGGTATGAAGCTCCTCGGCTCATGGTGTTCCTCCTCGTTGCGCCCCGAACATCCCGCGGCGCGGTTAGTGATTCCTGTTCGAGCGCTCACGGCTGTCGACACCGAAGCGCACGGCAGCCAGGTCAAAGGCGATCAGCGTGGCAATCACCAGCAGGATCTCCAGCATGACTGTAACTTGTTCAGACCTCGCGACCGGTTACTCCCAGATACTAGCGAGGTGGGAGTAACTTGTCAACCGCTGTATACTGGTTACACCATGACGATCGCGCATGACCCACATCCGGAGCCGCGCCAGGAGGACGAGCTCTTCGTCCGGTTCGCCAACACCCTGGAGCTGAGCCGCGGCGAACCGATCGAGCACCTGTCCGATATCGACGCGCTCCTGGATTGGCTGCGTAACGAGGGCCTCATCAGCAGCCGCGGCCGCGCGGCGGAAGCCGGGCGCCTGCACCGCGATCCGGAAGAGGCGGCACGGCGGCTTCAGCGCTTCCAGCGGCTGCGCGACGTGCTGAGCGCCGCGGCCACCGACCTGGTGGAGCGGGGCGACGTGCGCCCCTCGCACCTGGGGGAGCTGAACCACATCCTGCGCCATGGCCTGCACTACCACCAGCTGCGTCACGAACGCGGCGCGGCGCGATTCACCGTCTCCCAGGTCGGCGATCGGCTGGACCAGGCGCGTGCCACCATCGCCGGATCGTTCGCCCATTTCCTGGCGGAGAACGGCGCCGACCGGCTGCGCATCTGTGCCAACGAGGCGTGTCGCTACCTGTTCATCGACCGATCCCCCGCCGGGCGGCGGCGGTGGTGTGACATGCGGACCTGCGGCAACCAGGCGAAGGTTGCCCGGCATCGGGCCCGCGCCCGCGAGGGGACCCCCGGGACGCACGCGACCGGGCTTCCTCCCGCCGACGCATCGGTCTAGAATCACCGCGCCCCGTGGCGCCGCGAGCGTGCGGCGCCCGACCCAAACCCGCAGCGAGGCGATCGCGACCCGAAGTGGACGCAGGCTCCAGCAGACGACGCGCGCGCCCGTGGCGGAGGGTGGCCGGCTAGCCCTCCTCTCGACCACCAGCGCGCGTGAGGCGAGGTGGTCGACCATGCTCTTCCTGAGCCAGCTGGTTGGCCGGCCGGTGCGCGACCGGCACGGCGAGCCGTTCGGCAAGGTCCGTGACCTGATCGTGGCGCTGGGTGAGCGCTATCCCCCGGTCACCGGGCTGGTGGTGCGCGTCACCGGCGGCCGCGAGATCTTCCTGCCCTGGTCGGACGTCGAGGACGTCGACGAATCGGGCGCCCGCCTGCGCACGTCGAGCATCGACATCACCAGCTTCCGACAGCGGCCGAACGAGATCCGCCTCTGGCTCGACCTCCAGGACAAGCAGATCGTGGACGTCGAAGGCCGCAAGATCGTGCGGGTCAACGATATCCAGCTGGCACCGGTGCGCGGGCGGCTGCGCCTGGTGGCGGTCGACGTGGGGCTGGCCGGCATCCTGCGCCGCCTGGGCCTTGCCGGGCCGGGCGAGCGGCTCGCCGGGGCGCTGGGGCTGCAGACCGAGAACTACATCGAGTGGGAGGACGTCGACCCGGTGGAGTCGAGCGTCTCGTCGCTGAAGCTTCGCGTGCCGCACCAGGCGCTGTCCACCCTCCACCCGGCCGACGTGGCCCACATCGTGGAGCAGTTGGCCCCGCGCGACCGGACCGGGATCCTGGCCGCCCTGGACGACGAACGGGCGGCGGACGTGCTGGAGGAGCTGACCGCGGAGGACCAGGTCGACCTGCTGGAGGCGCTGCCGCCGGAGCGCGCCGCCGACATCCTGGAGGAGATGGGCCCCGACGAGGCCGCGGACCTGGTCGCGGACCTGTCCGAGGAGCGCCAGGAGGAGCTGCTGGCCCTGATGGAGCCCGAGGAGGCGTCGGAGGTCCGCGAGCTGCTGGCCTACGGCGAGGAGACGGCCGGAGGCCTGATGACCACCGACTTCATCACCGTCGCGGTGGACCAGACCGCCGGCGAGGTGATCGACACGCTGCGGCGCCTGGCCCCGCCGGCCGACCAGGTCTACTACCTGTACGTCACCGATGCCGATGGCGCCCTGCTTGGCACCATCACGCTGCGCGGCCTGATCGTGGCCGAGCCGGCCACGCCGGTCCGCGACTTCATGCGGCCCGACCCGATCTCGGTCACGCTCGAGACCGATGCCGAGGAGGTGGGACGCGCCATCGCGCGCTACAACCTGCTGGCGCTGC
>DASUSP010000041.1:0-4544 GCA_036375035.1 Candidatus Limnocylindria bacterium | reverse complement strand
CATGGCCAGGTGCACGTTGGCCAGCGTCTGGGCCTCGATCCCCTGGCTGGCGTCGACCACCAGGATCGCTCCCTCGCACGCCTGCAGCGAGCGGCTGACCTCGTAGGTGAAGTCGACGTGGCCCGGGGTGTCGATCAGGTTGAGGGCGTAGGTCTGCCCGTCAGCTGCGTCGTAGTGCAGCCGTACGGCCCGGGCCTTGATGGTGATGCCCTTCTCGCGCTCCAGATCCATGCTGTCGAGCACCTGGGAGGTCATCAGCCGCTTGTCGATGGTGTGGGTGGCCTCCAGCAGCCGATCGGCCAGCGTCGACTTGCCGTGGTCGATGTGCGCCACGATGCTGAAGTTGCGGATGCGCTCCGGGGGGATCACCCCGCGGAGTCTAGCGACGTCGCCGGCACCGGCGTCGTTTGCGTCCGGTGGCAACAACTACGAAGCTTGCCGCTTCAACGGGGCGAACTTGTTGCCCGGTTGCGCGTCACGCAACCGGTAGGCATCGGGAGGCTCTGCGTGGGCCACCGAGGTGGCCCGGCTGCGAGTTGCATGCACCAGATGCAACGGGCGGGAGCGCCGGATTGCCCGACGGCGGGAGGCTAGGTGTCGTCGTCGTCCCCGTCGTCGCCGCCGCGCCGATTCGGCCCGACCTCGGTGATGCCGTTCACGGTGCGGTACGCGCTGGTCCAGGTGTTCTCGTGCAGCAGCTCGCCATCGCCGTCGTAGACCCAGCGCGTGACGACGGCGTTGAAGCCGTTGTGCGGGTACTCGACGATGCGGCTGGTGCCCGGCGCCAGGTCGTTGTTGCGCACCGTGGTCCACACCGCGGTGCGGTGGTTCGACGTCGTCGGTGCCGACAGCTGGACGGTCCTTCCGTCGGGAACGCCCCAGATATCGAAGCGCACCCAGCCGTTCCCCGTGTACGAGCGGATCACGATCGGGTTGGCCGTGTCGTTGCGGAACGTCATGTCCTGTGCCCAGGTATCTGTCTTCAGCACGGTGGCATCCAGCCCGACCGGGTAGCGCTCGATGTAGTAGGAGTGGTTGGCGCGATCGCCGATCTCGAGGCCGGATCGCATCGCGGCGTTGAAGAGCGTGGTGGAGGTCGAGCAGATGCCGCCGGCAATCGCTCCGTTCGCAACGCTCCGGCCCCCGATGATCACGCCGCCGTATCCGTACCCGCGCTCGAGGGTGACCGGCCCGATGTCGTTCCAGAAGCTGAACCACTCGCCGGGGGCGATCACCAGCTTGTCCAGATCCCAGGCGGGGATGTGGATGTTGGCGTTCCAGTAGTTGCCCTCGCCCGGCGTGTAGTACGTCGTCCAGGTGTTGAGCACGCGCATCTGGGCTGCGGCCGCCTCCGCGGCCTGGGTGGTGAGCGCGGGGGCGCTGGCCACCACCACCAGGGGGATGGAGCGCCGCAGCACGATGGAGCCGCGCTCGCGGAGCGTCTCGGCGATGGAGGAAACGCTGGCCGCGACGTCCAGCTCCAGGCCCTCCACGGCGGGCACCACCCCGGTCACGCCGCTGGGGCCCCATTCGAACGAGGCGTCGAGCGGCTCGCTGGCAACCTCTGCCGAGAGCGGCTCGACCAGTGCCGTCAGGGCCTCCTCATCCAGGATCGGCGCGTAGCTGCCGTCGGCGAGCTCCGAGAAGCTGATCAGCGGGACGATCTGCTCGATCTCGAGCGTGAAGGACTCGTCCCCGGCGGTCAGGGCAAGCGGCATGGCCACGATTCGATTGGCCCGGCGGGCGGCGAGCTCGGCCTCGCGCGTGGTGACGTCCGGGACCACCGCCTGCGTGGCGAGTGTGACGCTGGCCCCGCCGGTGGACTCGCTCGCCGCGCCCAGCAGGGCGACGCGCAGCGCCTCGGCGTCGAGCGTGGTTCCCTCCGAGCCCTCTTCGACCACGAAGCCGGCGCCAGCCCGATACTCGACCCGGGCATCGGTCGCCGCAGCGGAGAAGCGGCGAACAAGGTCGGCGATCACCGCGTCGACGGCAGCATCGGTTCCGCCGCTGACCTGGACCGGGATGCTGGAAGACACGGCCAGGACGCGGATCCGTGACAGCGCGTCGGAGACGAGGTCCCCGGAGCGCGCCACCCCGAAGGCCGCGTTCAGCATGGCCTCGGTGCGGTAGCTGCGCTCGAGCTCCGCGAAGGAGACCTGGACGGTTTCGCCGTCGACGGTGACGCTCAGCGAACCAGCGGCCAGTGACGGAAGGGAGGCCTCGAGCCTCGCGGCTGCCGCCGCGCGGTCCAGGCCTCCGACGTCGACCCCGGCCACCCGCACGCCGGGCATGACGCGGCCCGCGCTCAGCGCGCTGACGGCGATGGAGACAGCGGCAAGCAGCATGATCGCCGCGGCCAGCGTCCCCAGGAATCCAAGCAGGAACCCGCGACGCGGCGGACCGGGGTGCAGCAGCGTGGCGGGGCGCGTGGCGAGGGCGGTGAGCGTCGTCATCGATTCCGCATGTTACGGAGCGCGCGCTGCGGCCAACCTGCGGTACGGGGTCGCACGGGCACGCTCGATCTCCTCCCCATCTGACGCCGAGGACAGACGGCGTGTTGCACCGGCCGAGGGCGTCCGGCCAGCGTGGGCCGCATTGTCGCCGCTGAGTGGCATTCTGTCGAGTGGGAGCATCGGGCCATGGACAGCGTGCCGGCGGTTTGGCCCGAACCGGGGCCGATGCTATACTCCGACCCCCGATGCGCCGCCTGCCGGCGCTCATCCCCGTGCTCATTCACACATCTGCTGAGGATTTTTCGTGGCAAGAAAGGCTCGGACCTGGAAGGGGGCGCGCACCCCGCAGGCACTCAAGCGCGTCCGCCAGGAGCAGCGCCGGCGCGCCGTCAACCGCCGTACCCGCAGCGAGACCAAGACGATGGTCCAGCGGGCCTCGAACATCGCGCTGGGCCGCGCCGAGGGCGACGGGCCGGAGGCCGTGACCGCCGCCATCTCGGCGCTGGACAAGGCTGCCGAGAAGGGGATCATCCACCCCAACAACGCCGCGCGACGCAAGAGCCGCCTGATGGCCAAGGCCAACGCCGCTCACCTGCTGGACGGCGCGCAGCCTGAGGCCGCCGCCCCGAAGAAGAAGACGACGGCCACCAGGACGGCACAGCGCAAGAAGGTCCAGGCCGCCAAGGCCTCGAAGGCCGCCGCCGCCCGCGCCGGCGATCGGCCGCGGACCGCGGCCGGCAAGGCCAAGGTCGCCGTCACTCGCGCCACCCGCGAGTCGGCCGCGGCACGTCGCCGCGCCAAGAGCGGCGGGGACGAGGAGTCAGCCGAGAGCTGACCGCGCGAAGGCGCGTCGCCCGGCGAAGACCGCCGCGTCGGCCAGCTCCTCCTCGATGCGGAGCAGCCGGTTGTACTTCGCGATCCGTTCCGAGCGGCTGATCGACCCCGTCTTGATCTGACCGGTGTTCAGCGCCACCGCCAGGTCGGCGATGGTCGTGTCCTCGGTCTCGCCCGAGCGATGGCTGATCACCGCCGTCCAGCCGGCGCGATGGGCCATCTCGACCGCCTCGATCGTCTCGGTCAGCGTGCCGATCTGGTTGAGCTTGACAAGGATGCTGTTCGCCGACCGCTCCCCGATGCCGCGGGCCAGCCGCTCGGTGTTGGTCACCAGCAGGTCGTCGCCCACGATCTGCACCCGCTCCCCCGCCTCGGCAGTCAGGCGCGCCCAGCCCTCCCAGTCGTCCTCGGCGAGGCCGTCCTCCAGGCTGACGATCGGGTAGCGGTCCAGCCACTCGCCCCAGAAGGCGACCATCTCCTGCGATGACAGGCTTCGGCCCTCGCGAGCCAGGGCGTAGGTGCCGTCCGAGTACAGCTCCGAGGTGGCAGGGTCGAGTGCGATCGCGACCTGCTCGCCGGGCGCGTACCCGGCACGCTCGATGGCCTCCACGATCAGCGCGATGGCCGCCTCGTTCGACTCCAGGCTTGGCGCGTACCCGCCCTCGTCGCCGACGGTGGTGGCGAAGCCGCGCTCGTGCAGCAGGCCGCCCAGGGCATGGAACGTCTCGGCTGCCCAGCGCAGGGCCTCGCGGAAGTTCGGCGCGCCCAGCGGAGCGATCATGAACTCCTGGAAATCGGTGCTGTTGATGGCGTGCTTGCCGCCGTTCAGGATGTTCACCTGCGGAACGGGCAGCGTCCGCGCGCCGGTTCCGCCCAGGTAGCGGTAGAGCGGCAACCCCACCGCCTCGGCGGCGGCGTGCGCGGTGGCCAGCGAAACGCCCAGCAGAGCGTTGGCTCCCAGGCGTCCCTTGTTCGGCGTCCCGTCCAGGTCGATCAGCAGGCGGTCAAGCGTCACCTGGTCCACCGCGTCGCTGCCCATCACCTCGGGCCGGATCGTGTCGTTGACGTGCCTCACGGCGGTCAGCACGCCCTTGCCGCCGTACCGGTCCCCATCGCCGTCCCGCAGCTCCACCGCCTCGTGTGCGCCGGTCGAGGCGCCGGACGGCACGATCGCCGCGCCCACAGCCCCACCGTCCAGGAACACCTCGACCTCGACGGTCGGGTTGCCGCGGGAGTCCAGCACCTCGCGGGCGATGA
>DASUSP010000040.1:0-13838 GCA_036375035.1 Candidatus Limnocylindria bacterium | reverse complement strand
CGGTGACCGTCGTTGGTCACGACGTCCCAGCCCGGCTTCAGATCAGCGATGCGCACAGGGGCCAGCCTAGCATCCCGGGTGCGAGCCAGTTGAGACGACGGCCAGCTCGCGCGCCCTACCCTCTTCAGAGGCAGCGGCCTGAACGCCACGCGTGACCATCAAGCGGCTTCTGTAGGGCTCGCCCCCCGAAGGCGAGATTCGTACCGCATACCGGATTCCCAGCAAACGGACTCATCTGTTCGGGGGCGTTCGCGAGGCGGTCCACCGTCGGCGGTCGAGCTGATATCGGCGATGAAGCCTGGAGCGTGTCGAGGCGTTCATAGAGCCGCGATCTCGTGGTCCGATGCCATTCCCGCCGGAAGCGTCGTGGGACTCTAGGTCAGTTGCCCTCGAGGCATTCCTTGACTGCCGACACTTCCATCTCAATCCACTCTCCAACTTCCGTTTCAAAACGGGCTGCATCAGTTTCAGCGGCCCGCTTGGGTACACGTCCCCCGGCTTGAGGGTTCGAATGAGGGTACAGAGAGCCAGTCGGTTTCGTGAACCACCCGTGTCATGCGCGCCCGCTAAGGCTGGCTCTCGGCCACGCCGTTGTCTAGGCGTCACCGACGCTGCCCACGGACGCAGGCGGTGACTCACGGTTGTTTCAGTGGGACAGGAACACGGCCCGCGGCGATTGCCTAAGCTCGAGCTGGGCTCCAAATCCTACGCCCTGAGCACCGCAAACGACCGGTGGGCTGGCGCTGGGGTCCTCGTTGGTCGGACCTTCATCCAGCTCGATCGTGATCCCGGACTCCGGCTCAGTCAGGATGAGTGTCGGATTCACCTGACAGGCGACGGCCGGCCAGAGGACCGTGGCAAGCCTAGACCCAGACTCCCACTGAACTACCGGTTCATGGAGCTCTCCTGGTGGATGGGCGAGAGTATCGGCCGTCGCGAGCTGCCCGGCATCGTCGATGATCCTCAACGTAAGGGCTCACCGCTTGATGTCTGTCCCGCGGACTCTAGGACGGGTCCGTGGCTGCTCATGGGTTGCGGCGTCCTCGTGTCGGTCCTTGCGCACCCAGCTACGGAAAGTACAAGCGCTGCCACTACCGCCGCCTTACGCATCGCCGAACACCGTAAAAGGTCGCTCAGAAGACGATAAGTGACGCCCCGAAAGACGTCAGGTCGCACTCCCTGCTGCGTGGACTTCCTCCGCTAGGAAGATGCGACCGACCATGCAGACGCTCCCAATATCTGGGGGATCAGGCGTCCCTCGTGCTTCAAGGCGGTCTCCCCCGCGGGCCACAACCACCTCGTCCGCATAGAGGATGGGTATGTTCCCATCGAATTCGACTCGATAGCCCGAGGGCAACTCCATCAGCTCCCAGGCGATACCGTCTTGATCGGTGATCCAGAAGCAGGGAATGCCCGTCGTCAGACCGCCGTTGAAGACACCCACAATTGTGTTCGACGGGTGGCTCGTCGGAGTCGTAGAGCTGCTGGCCGCGGCAGTGGCCTCGGTACTGGCATCAGGGCTTGCGTCTGATGGCACCGCGCCTGACGGAGACGCCTCGATTCCGCACCCTGTGATCGCTATGGCCACTACCACCCCAATGATGGCCTTCATGTCGATACCTAAACTGGGGGCAACTCGGCGGTTCATCACATCGCCCGGTTCACTGAACTGCCGCGTCAGCATCGATGAGACCGCAGCCGAGTTGCGAGCTCTGCCCCCCGCAGAAACTGCTCCACGAGTAGCTGTACCCGCCGACCTTATCCGCGGTGGACTTCCGCTGCCCGGTGCTCGGCAACCCCGAACCCTTGAGCTGACGACCTACCTTCGTCGAGCGCGGTCCGCCACAGCGGCGGGCCGCGCGCTGCTCGGAAACACGCCGGCGGGGTATTTCCCGGACCGATCAGGACATCGGCACCATTACCCCGGGCACCCTCGGTCGTACGCTCGACCTCCACCGAGTATCGGAGGAGGGAAGCACTATGCGACACGCACGCACCAAGCGCCGCCTGCTCGTCATCGCCATGGCGGCGACGATTGCCCTGGCAGCCGCACCGGCCACCGCCGGAGCGCAGGAGATCCCCGATTACGACTTCGCTTCGGCCACCTTCGGACTATCCATTGCGCCTGACGGCAGCCTCCTGGTGGCCGACCTGGGAGCCGGCATCGTCGAGCTGCGCAAGGGTCAGGGTTCGCTGGTGGCGCCACTGCCCGGCATCTCGGACATGGATGCCATCGGCCGCAGCAGCCTGTTCGCTATCGGTCTGATCGGCGACTGGGGCTTCTACCTCGTTCGTGGTGGCCAGGCGACGCGGATCGCGGACCTGCTGGAATTCGAGGCGGCGGTGAACCCGGATGGCGGGACCGGTGAGGAGGGCATCGATTCCAATCCGTTCGACGTCGAGGCGCTCGACGGTTCGACTGCGCTCATCGCCGACGCGGGCGCCAACGCCCTGCTGGTCGCCGACCGCGCCGGCACCATCGACTGGGTGGCCACCCTGCCGGTCGAGGTCGTCTCAACCGCGAACATCAAGTCGCTGGCCGGATGCCCGACGCCTGTTCCCGGCACCGAATTCGTCTGCGGCCTGCCGGCGGCGATGCCCACCCAGGCGGTTGCGACCAGCGTCGCCATCGGTCCGGACGGCGCGTACTACGTGGGCGAGCTGAAGGGGTTCCCGGCGCCCACCGGGGTCTCGAAGATCTGGCGGATCGAGCCCGGGACGAGGCACGCCGCGTGCGGGACGAGCCCGGCCTGCACCGTGGTGGCCGACAGCTTCACCTCGATCGTTGACCTGTCGTTCGGGCCGGACGGGACGCTGTACGTCACCGAGATCGACGAGAACAGCTGGGCGCCCGTGGAACCCGAGTTCCCACCGGGTCTGCCCGCCGCCGGTGGAACGGTAAACGCCTGCACCTTCGCTGATTGGAGCTGCTCGGAAGTGGCCACCGGGTTGACGATCCCGATGGCGACAGCCATCGGCAAGGATGGAACGGTGTACGTGCTGACCGAGGGGCTGCTGCCCAGCGCCAAGGTGATTGCGCTGCCGTAGCGACGATCCGGGCCGCCTGGTCGAGGCTGACCCCCACGTGGGTCAGCCTCCCGCGCCTCCACTCCGGGTCGTCTGCACGCGGAAGGAGATACGTCATGTCACAACAACAGGACACTTTCAGAGGCGATACCTTCCAGAGGCTTGGCAGTCTCGGGCTCATCATCGGCTCCGTCATGCTCATGGCTATCGCCGCCCTCGACATCCTCCGTGACGGCGGCGGCATCACTCAGCGTGTGGCAGTGGGGTTCTTCGGCCCAATTGGCTTGTGGGGCATGATGCTGGGTATGGCGGCCATCTACCGCTCCATTACTGGCGCCGGCGCCGCATGGGTGCGGACGGGCTTCTACCTGGTCATGGTCGGTACCGTGCTTTGGACGGTCCACATGAGCCTGAGGGCGGGGAATGCCAGGGCAATCGCCGATGGACTTACCGATGGGGTTGCCATCGGGGTCATGATTCAGGAGGTGGTTGCCATGGCGTATCTCGCCGAATGGCTTGGCATCTTCTTCCTGGGAATCGGCATGGTACGCAGCGTTGTCTATCCCAAGGCGCTGGGGTGGACAGCGCTTCTTCTGGGCATCCTCACTTTCTCAGTCGGAGGTATTCCCCTCTTCTTCCTCGATAAGGGGAGCTTCGCAGAAGTCCTTGCTCCCATCCTGGCGGGGTTGACCACGATCTGGGTCTTGGTCGCTGGCATCTGGATCGCTCGCAGAGCCTGGTAGCGTGCCATCGTCGTGAGGACCCGAATTGCGTCGCCAGATGCCGGCTCGGGACCGATGCCGGAGCAGCCTACTCGAAGCTGATCCCGACATGGGTCAGCCCACCGGCCCCGCCGCTGCGGGTCGCCTGCACGCGGAAGCTGCGCCCGTCGCTCAGCTCCCCAGCTGCGACGGTGGCGATGAATGGCACCTGCGCGGCCTGGGTGGTGTGGATGGTCTCGGCATACAGGGCAGCGGATCCGGTCTGCAAAGACGGCAGGCCGGCGAGCTCGGTGATGGTCAGTGAGCCATCCGACATGGCGCCCTCGAGTTCTGGCCACGTCACGAACCAGACAGGGACGGCGCCGAGCCCGGTGACCTGGACGTGTGTGGGCGCCAGATCCTGGGCAGGCCCGTGCCTCCAGATCGTCGCGTCGGACACGCTCTGTGGTCCGCAGGCGAAGACCGCCGGGATGTCGAAGAACAACAGGAGGTTGAAGTCGGCAGGTACGCAGGCGGGTGGCCGGTAGAAGGGGATCACTGCCCACTGGTCGTTGTGATAGACCTCCTCGATCCCGCCGTCGACCGCTGGTCCGGCTATTCGCGCGTAGGCGGGGATGCCGAACCCCTCGAGACGCACGCCGGCAGCCGCCGGCGCGCTGCCGAGGCTGGCGGCAAGGAGCAGGGCGAATGCGGCGCCCATCAATCGGTGCCAGCTGACCATGAGAGACATGCCCTCCTGCGGGATCGATGTGGCAGGCATGTTCCGCATCCCGGTGTGCTGGAACATCCGCCATCTGGCCGATATGGCTGGGGCCGACGACAGGCATTGGAGGGCTAAGATCGCGCAGTGGAGGGTCAGACACCTCTGCGCGGGCGCGGCGAGGAGCTGGCCGCGCTGGCGGCGCTGACAAGCAGAGCGGCGGCGGGGACAGTCGGTGTCGCCGTCATCGAGGGCGAGCCGGGGATCGGCAAGTCGAGCCTCCTGACCGCAACCTTGCGCCACGCGGGCGAGCAGGGGTTCGGCTGGACCATTGGCCGCGCGACGGAACTCGACATCCACCGTCCGTTCGGCGCGATCGCGCAGGCGATGACCGCCTGGTCCGTGCCTGAATGGTCCGCCGAGGCCGCCGCGGACGAGTTCATGGCGCGTCTGCGTGACGCGCCGGGCGATGATGCTCGGGGGTTCGAGTTTCACCTGACCGATCGAACGGTGGAGCTCCTGGAGCGCTTCTCCCTCCGGCAGCCGGTGGCGCTCGCGATCGACGACCTGCACTGGGCGGATGTCTCGACGCTCCGCACGCTGCAATCTGCCGCTCTTCGGCTGACCGGCTATCCCGTCCTGTTGCTGGCAAGCCTGCGACCGTTCCCCCGGAGTCGGCCGCTCGATGGAGTGGTGGACGGCTGGCTGCGCGGCGGCGCTTCGCACCTGAATCTCGCGCCGCTCGATTCGCAGGCGATGGTCGAGATTGCACGGGATATCCTTGGCACGGAACCCGGACCGCGCCTTCGGGCGAAGCTGCGCGCCGCCGGCGGGAATCCGCTGTTCGTCACGGAGCTCGTTGCCGCGTTGCAGCGCGACCAGCCGTTGGCCACCGGTGGAGGCCAAGCTTCCAACGGGGCCGATGCCACGCTGCCACCCGCCCTGCGGGCCGTCCTCCTGCGTCGCCTGGGTGTGCTCCCTGCAGACGCGATCGAGCTGCTGCGGCTGGCAGCGGTGTTGGGCGAATGGTTCGAGCTGCGAGAGCTCGAGGCGCTCAGCGGGCGATCCCCCGCCGAGCTGGGGACTCTCCTGGATGTGCCGCTGGCGACACGGATTCTCGAGGAGGACGGTGGCGGGCTCCGGTTTCGCCACGAGCTGATCCGGGACGCGATCTACCACGACCAGCCGGCCACGCTGCGAGCGGCGCTCCACCGACAAGCCGGCGAAGCGCTTGCAGCCGCTGGGGTACCCGCCTCGCGGGTGGCGCATCACCTCGCCCTGGGGGCGCAGCCCGGCGATGTTCAGGCGATCACCTGGCTCCGACGTGCTGCGTCCGAGGCCGGAGCCCGCGATCCGGCCGCGGCCATCGGCCTCCTCCGGCAGGCGCTGGCGCTGCTGCCCGACGGCGGTGGCGATGCCAGGGTGAACGAGGAGCTGGCAACCTCGCTCGCCTACTCGGGCAACACGGCAGAAGCGGAGGACCTGATCCGCCAGATGCTGGCCGCCCCGGGTGCCGCCGTCAGCGACGGGTTGACGGCGACGCTGATCCAGACGATCTTCGCCCAAGGGCGGTGGGCCGATCTGGTGGCGACGACCACCGAATTCCTGGCGACGCCAGATCTTGAGCCGCGGTATCGGGCGCGACTCCTGGCCGAGCGTTCCCTGGGCCGCATCTGGACCGGCGACTCCGGTGGTGCCAAGGCTGACGCCGAGGAGGCGGTCCGCATCGGTCGAGAGATCGACGACACCTCGGCCGTCAGCATCGGGCTCGGTCACCTATCGGCGTTGGCCGACCAGCGGGGAGAGTTCGCAGCCGGCGTGCAGCTGGCGACGGAGGGGTTGCAGATCGGCATGGCCTCTCCGGAGGCTCAACGGCGTCATCCGCACGTGGCACTCGGCATGGCGCTGGTCGCAGCGGATCGCCTGACCGATGCCCTCGAGACCCTCCGCGCCGGGCAGCGCCTGGGCGAGCAGCTGGGGACGATCTGGGATCTGCCCCTCTACCACACCATGCTGGCCTTACCAATGCTGTACCTCGGCGCCTGGGACGACGCGGTGGCCGAGTGTCAGGCGGGCCTGGCGCTGGCGGACGAGGTCGGCGCGAGAGTGGGCCGGGTGACGGCCCTTAGCATCCAGGCGCTCATCGGCTCGGCCCGGGGCGAGCTGACCGTGGCGGAGGCGAACATCGAACGGGCGCACGCGATCGTTCAGCGCGAGGGCCCGCAGTGGGGCGAGCTGTGGCTGACGCTCGCCGACGCCAGGCTCAGGCAGGCACAGGGCGACATCCCGGGGGCGTTCGGTGTGCTGCGCTCCGCGTGGGCGCAGGCGAGAGAACGCGACGCGATCGAGAGTGCTCTTCGGATCGGGCCGGAGATCGTCCGACTGGCATTGCCGCTCGAGGAGGCGGCGGTGGCCCGCGACGTGGCCGAGACGCTTGAGCCGATGGCCGAGCGAGCCGGAGTGCCCTACGCCACCGCGGCCGCCGGCCTCGCGCGCGGGCTGCTGGTCGATGACACCGCGCTACTCGTGCGGGCCGTCGAATCGTATCGAGCGGCAGAGCGAATCCCCGAGCTGGGTCGGGCGCTGGTGGATGCGGCCGCTTCCGTCGCCCGTGCTGGAGCGGCCTCGGCCCGACCTCTGTTCGACGAGGCGCTCGACATCTTCGACCGCCTGGCCGCCGATACGGAGAGCCAGCGCGCGCTTGCCGCGATGCGCTCCGTGGGCCTGCGCCGCGGAAGCCGATCCCCGCGCCGTCGCGCGACAGCCGGGTGGGAGGCATTGACCGATACGGAGCGTCGCGTCGTCGAGCTGGCGACCGCCGGCCTCACCAACAAGCAGATCGGGCAGCGGCTTTTCATCTCGCCGCGCACCGTGCAGACCCATCTCGCTCACGTCTTCGGGAAGCTTGGGCTCGCCTCCCGGGTGGAGCTGGCTTCTCGCTACGGGGCCCGCGACCGTCGTTGAACCACCCGTTGTGTAATTGGCTTCCCGCCACGGCCGTGGCCACTGTTCGGCGGCGCTGCCGATCGGGATACTTGTGGTGGTCGTTGGCCTCACGGTCTCCAAGCCAGGAACGGCAACCTCCACCTTCAGCAACCCGGGTCCCGCCCCGCCAGGTGGACCGATCGCGAAGTTCGTCAGGGACGCGCTCTGACGCTCGGCGCGCCCGTTCCGAACGCGATGCTGGCCGGGAAATCGAACCCATCGGCTGAGGTGGCCAGGGTCTCGACCAACGCCCCATCGGCGCTGACCCGGACGAGGCGGCTCTGGTTGATGATCGGCAGGTAGATGTTGCCGTGGACGTCGAGCGCGATGCCATCAGGGTTCGCCGGGCCGAACGGCGACGGCGGCACCGTGACGGTGCGCGATGCCATTGGCGCCAACCGGGAACGGGATCGGGTTCGGCGCGCATACGCCGGTCAGCAGGTCATGGCGCAGCCACAGCTCGGCGCTGCCGCCGGGCGCCACCCGCCAGATGCCGCCCTGACCGAAGAACGAGCCGAAGCCGATGTCGCAGCCGGGGTACTCTGTCAGCGGGGCATCGAAGGAGAACGACTCGCTGATGTATAGATTCCCGGCCCTGTCGAAGGCCAACGCGTTGGGGAAGACGATCGCATCGGTCCCCGGTACCAGCCTGGCGTGACCGCTCTGATCCACTCGATACACGCCGCTGGCCGGGCCGTAGCGGGCGACGTAGACGTTGCCGATCGCGTCGACGGCCAGGCCGTACGCTCCTGGCTCTCAGCGGCGTACACGTAGCGCATCCAAGAGACACATGAGACAGGACCGATAAAGGTGCAGCGCGCTCACTTCGCCTCGGGGCCTTGTAGCGCTCATCGGCCATCTGCAGACGAAGGCGATCTGCGAACTGATCAGGCGTTCCGGGCCGGATCACCGAGACCCGACAGGAAGCCCACGACTCGCTGGACCAGCAGCTCTGCCGCCTCCTTGTCGTACGTCGGCAGCGATGAATCGACGAACAGGTGGACACTACCGGGATAGAGGAAGAGCTCTGCCTGGTCGGCGGAGTCAACGAGCGCGCGGGCAGCGTCGAGATCGCCCTCGCCAGCGAAGATGGGATCCGACTCCATGCCGTGGACCTGGACCGCCACTCCATCGGGCCACCGCTCGCCGAATTCGCCAAGCGGGATGCACGAGTCGATCAGGACCGCCCCTCGAGCGCCCTCCCGCGTCTGGGCAAGCTGCTGGGCCGGCATCACGCCCATCGAGAAGCCGATGTAGACCAGCTCTGGCGCCAGCGCCTGCGCCTCACGAACGCCGCGCTCCATGATCTTTCCGAAGCCGATGGAGCTCGCGTGTTCAATCCCCTCCTCAAGCGTCGGGAAGGTCTTGCCGTCGAAGAGGTCTGGCGTATGGACGGTGTGGCCATCGGTGCGCAGCCTGTTGGCGAATGCAACAATGCCGGGAGTGAGGCCCTGAACGTGGTGGAAGACGACGATTTCAGTCATTGCTACCCCGCTTCGGTAATTATTGATCGGGATTTCCCGAACAATCGAGGATGCTAGTCTGTTCAGCGATGGCTGACAAGTCCTCGGTCCCCGACTACGAGCTCTCGGACGAGATGGAGCTCACCTCACCGTTGCAGGTGCAGGCCATCAGCCACCCGTTGCGAACCACGATCCTCCAGCTCCTCCACGAGCGGACGGCCAGCATCACCGAGGTGGCCACGGCGGTGAGCAAGCCCAAGAGCACGGTCGCGTACCACATGGAGGTGCTCCACGACGCTGGGCTCGTCCGCGTGGTACGGACACGGCGCGTGCGGGCCATCCAGGAGCGGTACTTCGGCCGTACGGCGCGGATGTTCTACGTCGGCGTCGGTCAGCGTCCGCGCGACCAGCCGCTCCCGCTGGACTTCAACGACTTCGACGTCGCCGCGCAGGAGTCGCAGCAGGCGTACCAGGCGCATCAGCTGTGGTCGTTCATTCGACACGCGCGGATCCCGCCGGAGCGAGCGGCCGAGTTCTGGACGAGGGCCATGGCCCTGGTCCAAGAGTTCGACCGTCTGCCCCGTGCCGGGACCACGGCCTACGGGTTCGTCCTCGGCATCTACCCAATCCCCGACTACCCGGTGCTGCCCGAGCCCGATAAGCAAGACCAATGACGTCGCGCGATCCTCGCCGGCGCTGGCTGTTGCTGGGCGCGGGCTTGGTGGACGGCCTAAAGGGGTTTGGATAAGGGTTCCTCGGCACAGAATCCGGGAACGAAGAGGCCCGATCTGAGCTCAGATCGGGCCTGGAGATGAGTGCTGGTACCGCATACCGGATTCGAACCGGTGATCTCCGCCTTGAGAGGGCGGTGTCCTAGGCCTCTAGACGAATGCGGCCCGTCGTCCACGGTGTCGAGGACGCCGCCGAGTATAGCAAGGCCCCTCCAGGCGTCTCAACCCGCCCTCCCGGCCCCCGTGCCCACGACCCACGGCGACCGCTAGTACCAAGGTAATGGTACGTAACGTGCACCCGACCCCTCCTCGAACGCCGCGCATCGGGCCAACGGCCGGACGCCTGGCGCATTGAACTCAACCGGGTGGGGGACCGCGATCCCCCACCCCAACACAGGGAAGGGGGATCACCTTGATCCACGCAGTGGAACGACCGCGCGCGTCGCTGGGCCAGATCGGCCTGGCGATGCTGGCGGTCCTGGCGCTGACCTTCTCGTTCTTCACCCTGGCACAGCCCGCGCGAGCCGACCATGTCGAAGGCTCGACCGTGCAGCTGAACCAGGACCTGGGAGCGGGAGTGGACAGCAGCGATCCGGGCGAGTTCGCCGGATCGGATGAGGACTGTGCCGACGTGGAGGAGGGCACCGTCCTCTTCCACTTCGTCGCCAATCAGCTGGCGGAAGGCACGACGTCGGGGACGCTGTACGCGACCTTCGAGGGCATGGCTGAGCCGGTAGAAGCCGAGGGCTACTTCCCGAGCGGGAAGGACTCCGGCCCCACCATGCACTTCGACGTGGTCCTCACCGAGAGTGCCACGCTGCTCGACGCGTATGCGCACTTCAACGTGGCGCAGACCGAGGACACCAACCTCCTCCTCAGCCACGTCTGCGACAAGACCGATGACGAGGTCAGCGAGGACCTGACGCTTGTCAAGCAGGTCAACGGGCAGGCCACCGAGGGCATCGGCTTCACCCTCGAGGGCTGGTCCGAGCTGTTCACCGATGCCTCCGGCCAGATCCTGTTCGAGGGTCTGACCGAGGGCGAGTGGACCCTCACCGAGACCACCAATCCCAACGAGGCCTGCGAGACCGGCGGCTCGGTGACGATCACCGTGGCCGCTGACGGAAGCATCACCGTCACCGACGACGACGAGACCGATGGTCTGGTCATCGTCTCGTTCGACGCCGAGACCAACGTCCTGGTGCTGAACAACGACTGCGAGGTCGTGGTCGACAACGGCCTGCTCGAGGTCGAGAAGTTCTTCTGCCCGACCGACGGCGAGACTCGCACCGAGTTCGACGTCTTCGGACCGGCGGAGCCCCAGGTGGGGATCATGAACGAGACCGAGGGTGAGCAGGAAGGCTGCACCATCGGCGCCGGCGTCGAGTTCACCGTGTACGCCGCCGACGGCGAGACCTGGGTCGCCGACCTGGTGACCGGCGAGGATGGCATCGTCGAGCACGAGCTCGCGCCCGGCGACTACGTCCTGTGCGAGGACGCCTCCGGCGAGTGCGTCGCCTTCAGCATCGCCTCTAACCAGGTCACCGCCATCGTGGTGGTGAACTACGTGGCCGAAGAGGAAGGCCCCGGCCTGCTCGAGGTCGAGAAGTTCTTCTGCCCGACCGACGGCGAGACTCGCACCGAGTTCGACATCTTCGGGCCGGCCGATCCCCAGTCCCGCGTGATGGGGCAGACCGAGGTTGACACCGAGGACTGCACCGTCGGCGCCGACGTCAGCTTCACGCTGTACTCGGTGAGCGGCGACGAGTGGACCGAGATCGACACGCTCGTCACCGACGAGGACGGGATCATCGAGATCGAGCTCGCGGCTGGCGACTACGCCATCTGCGAGGACATGTCCGAGGAGTGCGCCGAGTTCTCCATCGGGCCTGACGGCGCGGTCACCGCGATCGTCGTGGTGAACTACGTTGCGGCCCCGCAGGGCCAGGTCAAGATCCTCAAGTACTTCTGCGACGCGGAAGAGGACTCCGTGGAGTTCTACCTCGAGGGCCAGGCGCCCAACCTCGAGAACTGCGACCCCGGCGACGCCGAGTTCACGCTCGACGGCGGCGAGTCGTTCTGGACCGAGGGTGGGATCGCCGTGATCTGGGCCGATGAGGGCACACACACCCTGGCCGAGGTCGGCACAGGCGCCAGCGTCGAGCTGGACGTTGTCGAGGGCGAGATCACGAGCGTGATCGTGCTCAACAACCAGGCTGCCGAAGAGGAGCAGGGCCAGCTGCAGGTCCTGAAGTACTTCTGCGAGGGTGAGGTCGCCGGCACCGAGTTCTTCGCCGAGGGCGATGAGCCCGACCTGACCGGCTGCGAGCCTGGTGACGCCATGTTCCGCGTGGACGACGGCGAGGCGTTCTCGACCGTCGAGGGCGAGGCCTGGGTCAACCTGGACGCCGGGACCGGCTACGTGCTGACCGAGCTGTCGAGCGAGGCCTGGACCGAGTTCGACATCGCGGCCGGCGAGGTCACCACGATCACCGTGGTGAACACCCTGGTGACCGACGTGCCGCAGGGCCAGATCAAGGTCCTGAAGTACGAGTGCCTATCCGATGAGGATGGCGTCGAGTTCGTCCTGGAGGGCGACGCCCCCGCCGACCTGGAGGACTGCGACCCGGCCGATGCCGAGTTCAGCCTTGACGGCGGCGCCGCCTTCAGCACCACCGATGGCATCGCCATCGTCTGGGCCGATGAGGGCACCCACACCCTGGCCGAGGTCGAGACCGACGCCAGCGTGGAGGTCGAAGTGGTCGCCGACGCGATCGCGACCGTGATCGTGCTCAACCACGTCGAGGCCGACGTCTCCGGCGGCGACGAGGACAACGGCAACGGCGGCGAGGGTGCCGTCCGAGGTGGCCAGGGTGGCCCCGGTGGCGGGACGCTTCCCGACACCGCCGTGCAGGAGCCCGGTGGCCTGCCGGCCGGCGTGCTGGCCCTGATGCTGCTGGGCCTTGGCGGCCTGGGTGCGGCGAACCTGCAGGCCGTGCGACGGCGGATCGGCTAGCGCCAGTCCGTCATCCGAACCAGCAAGTCAATGCGATGGCCCCGGAGCAATCCGGGGCCATCGGTCCGTCTCCAACCATGGGCCCGCGAATGCCGCCGGGCGTCCTCGCCAGACGACGAATCAACGGCTGGGTTCCTCTCCAGGCGCCCCGCGCGCGCATCTGCGCCGCCGGGCGGTCGTCCGGTTCATGCGGGGGGTCACGGCGACCGGTGGGCGGTGGTTTCAACCTCGACGGAGGACGCCCGGGAGCGGTCTCAGCGGACGGCGGCGAGCCCCGAGAGCACGGCCGCCATGCCGTGGCGCCGCTCCTCCAGCCAGCCGAGCACCGACCCGGCGACCTGCGGCCACGTCTCGGAGCCCATCACCAGCCCGAAATGCGAGGCCGACGGAAAGTACTCGTACGTGGCCCCCAGCAGGTCGGCGGTGCGCCGCGCCTCGGAGGGGTGGATCACGTCGTCCAGCCCGGCGCCGATGACCAGCGACGGGGCGTCGATGGCGGCCGCGTCCACCTGGACGCCCAGCATCCGCTCGCGACGGGCGCTCCCCGACTCGCGGGCCCCAGCCAGCATCTCCTGCACCTTCTCGATCTCCCCGTCGGACATGTCCGGCATCATCTCGCGCAGTCGCTCCGGCGGCTGGATCCAGCCCCACCACTTCGCGTCGTAGACGCCGGGCACCGCCTTGAGCTCCAGCTCGTTCGGGAGGCGTGGCAGCGCCGCGGCCGGGGGCGACGGAGCCAGCAGCACCAGGCCCAGGACCTTGCTGCGCTGGGCGTGGAGCATGGCGGCCAGCGCGCCGATCCCCCACCCTATCAGCACCGGCGGGCGTCCCAGGTGCCGGATGGCGATGCCGATGTCGTCGGCGTAGTCGCGCATGCTGACCCGCGACAGGTCGGCGATGTCCGAGGTGTAGTGGCCGCGGAAGTTCATGGCGTGCGCCTCCCAGCCGCGCTCGGCGAAGAAAGTCGCGAAGTCGGTCCACATCCACGACCCGCCCAAGGCGCCGTGAATCAGGAGCAGCGGGGGCTTGCGGCTGCGCCGTTCCGGCTGGTGCGTCTCGACGTAGATGCCCTCCGGCTCGATGTACGCCTCGTCGCGCTTGATGGCCTGCACCATGGCGTCTGCGTCAGTCCTCCAGCGGGTTGAAGACGAAGCCGGTCAGCAGCTTCGGGTAGAAGTAGGTCGACTTCTGCGG
>DASUSP010000039.1:0-6712 GCA_036375035.1 Candidatus Limnocylindria bacterium | reverse complement strand
TAGGACGCCTGGCTGCTAGCCCTCCCACTCCCACTGGTGGAAGAGCTCCGCGACGCGGAACCCGAGCGAGGCGTACAGGTAGTTCGAGGCGTTCCGCACCCCGGTCCCCACGCAGGCGCTCTCCAGCCCGCGATCGAGCATCCAGGACATGCCTCGCGCCATGACCGCGCTGGCCAGCCCACGGCGCCGATGGTCGGGATGCGTGCCGACTGGCTCAAACTGCCCGACGCCGATCTCCGGCGACGACCAGACACCGCACCAGGACGCGAAGCCTCCGTCCGGCGCGATTGCCGCCAGGTACTCGTGCTCGGTAAGCATCCGTGAGTCGAGCTCGATGGCCCGCTCGTCGAAGGTGGCGCGCGGGAAGGCGAGCCGGGTGATCTCGACCAGGCATCGGCGGTCGAAGGCGTCTCCGAGGTCGACGGGGCGGATGCGGTATCCCGCCGGCAGGGGCACGGACGGCGCGGGAACGGCAAGCGACCGGGTGTGCAGCACCTCCATCGGGCCACGGTCGACGTAGCCCCGGGCGGAGAACAGCGCCTGGCGCTCGTCTTCGTCGGCCGTGGCGTAGGCCTGCAGCGCAGGCGGGACCTCCGCTCCGGCGTGGCGAGCGCCGTGCGCCTCCTGGGCCCAGTCGAGCAGCTCCGGCGCCAGGTGCGCCCACGCCGGGTCGAGCTCCAGCCAGGCCTCATCCGGCCCCTCGGGATGGACCGCGCCGATCAGCGCGCCGTCCGGCGCATGCCACAGGCGGATGCGCTCCCGCCACCCATCGGCGCCCTGAGTCGCCTCGTCGTACTCGCAGCCGCGCAGGTATCCGTCGATGCGGTCCGGCGTCCAGCAACGCCATCGGCGAGTGGCGCGGTGGATCCGGAGCAGGAGCCCGCGCAGGGCGGCCGCGTCGGCAGCGTCCCGGTAGGCGCGCGAGGATACCGCGGTCATCACGGTCGTCACGGTCACAGCCTGGCGGGCGTGTTCGCGGGTCGGCCAGTGCCGATCGGCATCATGCTCACTGGCATCCAGCACGCCTTTGGCTCAGGATGGACCGATGGGCGGGCTTATCTCGATCCTGCTGGCCGTGACGCTCGCGGCGGACGCCTTCGCGCCGCCGCCGCCTGCCCCTGTGCCGCCGCGCACGCACCTGGAGGCGGGAGAGGCCTACGAGGTGGTCGCCATCCTGGACGTGGCAGCCGGGCGGATGGACGCGGTTGAGACGATCCACCTCACCAACCGCGCTGCGCTGCCGATCACCTACGTCAACCTCACCGTGCAGCCGCGGGCCTTCGGGTTCTACCAGGCGACCGGCGAGATCACCATCGATGGGCAAGCCGCGGCAACGGCCTGGACGACGGGCACCAACTTGCGCGTGGAGCTGCCCGGGCCGCTGGCGCCCCGGGCGACCGCAACGCTCCGGGTACCGTTCCGCCTGCTGGTGGGAAGCGCCGGGGGCGCCTTCACTGCGCGCCTCAGCCGCGATCGCGGGGTGCTGAGCTTCGGGCAGTGGCTGCCGATGGTCTCGCCGGAGCACGACATCTACTCGGTGGGGGATCCGCGCATCACCCGCAGCGCCGATCGGATCCGCCTGGAGCTGACCACCACCGCGCCGCAGCCGCGGAACGCGGTGGCCTGCCCGGGGATGGTCGAGGCGCCGGCGGCCAGCGGCAGCCGGTGGGTCTGCGAGATCGAGAACGCCCGCGACTTCGGCTTCGTCGTGAACCCGCGCTTCCGCCTGACCGATCGCACGGTCGGGGAAACGCGGATGCGGGTCTACACCGAGTCGGTGGATGGGAGCCGCACCGCGGACCTGGCGCAGTACGCCCTGCGCCGCCTGAACGACCTCTACGGCCCCTATCCGTGGCCGGATCTGGTCCTGGCCGAGGTGGGAGCGGACGGCGGCTTCAGCATGGAGTACCCCGCCGCCATCCACCTGACTCGCGGGAAAGTGGCCGACACCTACGTGCTCTACCACGAGGTGGCGCACCAATGGTTCTACGCCCAGCTGGGCAACGACCAGATGCGCGAGCCGTGGCTGGACGAGGCGTTCGCCGACTTCACGGCCCGATACCTGATGGGGACCGGCAGTCGCGACCAGTGCTCGACGCGGCCGGTGGATTCATCGGTCTTCGACTGGCCGGCGGGCCCCACCACCGGCGGCGACTGGCTGAGCTGTGATGGCTACTTCCACGCCGTCTTCTACAAGGGCACGGAATTCCTCAACGCCGTGCGCGGCGCGATGGGCAACGAGGAGTTCTTCGCGGCGCTGCGCGAGCACATCGCCGACAACCGGTTCGGCTTCACCACCGCCCGCCGCCTCCTGTCGCACCTGCAGGCGCGGACCGATGCCGACCTGCAGCCGATCTACGCCCGCTACCTGGCCGCATACTGAGCTCCAGGCACGAGAAAGGGCCGATGGATCGCTCCATCGGCCCTCGTGCGTCGCGTCGCGACGTGCCCTAGCGGCGCGTCGAGAAGCAGGCGCTGCAGTAGACCGGCTTGCTCCCGCTCGGCTGGAACGGAACGCGAGCCTCGCCGCCGCAGCCGTCGCAGGTGGCGGTGTACATCTCACGCTGGCCGTAGCCACCGCCGGAGTAGCCGCCGCCGTTGCCGGCGTAGCTGCCGCCACCGGTGTCACCCCGCGACGCCTTGCGGACGGCGCGACAGGCGGGGCAGCGGCGCGGCTCGCTGAACTGGCGATCGGCGTAGAACTGCTGCTCGCTCGCGGAGAACGCGAACTCCTGGTTGCAGTCGGCGCAGGTCAGGGTCTTGTCGGAATACGTGTACAAAACGAAGAAACTCCTTCTCGTGCGGCCTCAGCGAACCCGTCTCGCCGAAATGCCGGAGAAGGAGCGATCGTGGTGCCGCGTTGCTGGTGCCCGGCGCCCGGGCTGTTACCGGTGCAATGTATCACACCCCGGGTTCCAACGAGAGAGGCGCGACTCTAGTCCAGCAGCTGGTAGGCGGGCAGCGTCAGGAACTCGCTGCACTCGTCGGAGAGCACCAGCTCGTCCAGAAGCGCGGCGGCATCGGTCCAGCGGTAGGCTGGAGCCTCCGACTGGAGGCGACCCAGCTCCTCGTCCCGGATGGCCGAGTACAGCTCGCCGCTCATCGGCCGGCCGTCGGCCAGTGCGGCGCCGTGGACCCGCCACTGCCAGAGCTGGGAGCGGCTGATCTCGGCGGTGGCCGCATCCTCCATCAGGTTGTTGATGGCCGCCGCCCCGTTGCCGTCCAGCCACGAGGCGAGGTACTGGAGCGCGACGCTGGCGTTGGTGCGCACCCCGTCCTCGGTGATGGCCGCACCCTCGATCCGTACGTCGAGCAGGTCGCGCGCGGTCGGAGAGACGTCCGGGGAACGCTCCTTCTGGTTCGGCCGCTCGCCCAGCGCCGCGTCGAAGATCTCCTGCGCCACCGGGACGAGGTCGGGGTGCGCCACCCACGTCCCGTCCGAGCCGTCGCCGGCCTCCCGCTGCTTGTCCTCGCGCACCGCGGCCAGCGCACGCTCGGTGACGTCCGGCTCGCGGCGGTTGGGGATGAAGGCGCTCATCCCGCCGATGGCGTGCGCCCCGCGGCGGTGGCAGGTGGCAACCAACAACTGCTGGTAGGCGCGCATGAAGGGGACCGCCATGGTCACCTGGGCGCGATCGGGGAGGACCATGTCGCGGCGCGAGCCGAACTTCTTGATGAAGCTGAAGATGTAGTCCCAGCGCCCCGCGTTCAAGCCGGCGGCGTGGTCGCGCAGCTCGTACAGGATCTCCTCCATCTCGAAGGCGGCCAGGACGGTCTCCACCAGCACCGTGGCCCGCACGCTGCCCAGCGGGACGTCCAGAGCCTGCTGCGCGGCCTCGAAGACGTCGTTCCAGAGCGCCGCCTCCAGGTGCGACTCCAGCTTGGGCAGGTAGTAGTACGGCCCGCTGCCGCGGTCCAGCTGCTCACGGGCGTTGTGGAAGAAGGACAGCCCGAAGTCGAACAGGGACGCCGAGATGGGGGAGCCGTCCACGACCACGTGCCGCTCGTCCAGGTGCCAGCCCCGCGGGCGCAGCACCAGCGTGGCCAGCCCGGTCGGCTTGAGCTCGTAGGCCTTCTCATCGGTCCGGAAGGCGAGCGTGCCGCGCACGGCCTCGCGCACCGCCCACTGCCCGGTGACAACGTTCGACCAGGTGGGGGAGAGGGCGTCCTCGAAGTCGCCCATGAAGACCCGCGCCCCGGAGTTCAGGGCGTTGATCATCATCTTCGGCTCCACCGGGCCGGTGATCTCCACGCGACGGTCATTAAGGTCGGGAGGAGCCGACGCCACGCGCCAATCGGGGTCCTGGCGGACGTGCAGCGTGTTGGGCAGGAATTCGGGCAGCTCGCCGGCGTCGAAGCGCGCCTGGCGCTCGCGGCGCTCACCGAGCAGTCGCAGACGGCGCTGGTTGAAGGACCGATGCAGCTGCGCGACGAAGCCGAGCGCCTCCGGCGTCAGGACCTCGTCACCGTGGGCCACGCCGGGGTCGGTGACCCGCACGCCCGGCGTGTCGGTGGTCGTCATGGGTTGTGCTGCCTCCCTGCTTTGGTCATCGCCTCATCCCTGCACGTCCCGGGCCGCCCGCTGATCGCGGGTCACCAGGAACGGCCGCGGCCGCGTCCCGGACCGGCTGGCCGCCAGCAGCTCGCCGAAGCGCCGCTCGATCGTCTCGGGCCGTTTCGCTTCCAGGATCCAGGCGGTGGCGTTGCGACGGTACGACGGCGTCTCCGACTCCCAGTGGGTCCAGGCCGCCGTATCGGCGCGGAGACGCGACTCCAGCTCGCCTGGCAGCCCATTGGCGCCGAGCTGCGCCAGCGTGACGCCGTCGCGCCGCCGGTCACGCCCTTCGAACACCTCCAGGCCGGCGGGTCGCACCCGTCCGGTGGCCATCAGCCGCGCCATCCGCTCCAGGTTGGTGGCGCTCCAGCCGGAACGCGGCCGGCGGGGCGTGAATCGGGTGGCGGTCAGCTCGGCATGGACACGGTAGGTGATGCCGTCGATCCAGCCGAAGCAGAGCGCCTCCTCGACCGCCTCGACGTAGGTCATGGCGGCCTTCTGCACGCCCTTCCGGTAGTAGCCCACGAACAGCGCGTCGGCGCTGGCATGGTGCTCCTCCAGCCACCCCCGGAAGTCCGCCCGCGTCGGGAACACGCGCACCTCGTCGAGTTCCGGAGCCCGGACCGGCATCGTCTACCAGCCGCCCTCGTCGCGAAGCAGGCGACGCAGGACCCGCCCGGCGACGGTGCGGCGGTAGTCCGCCGTCGAGCGGACGTCGTCGATCGGCGTCAGCTCCGCGCCCAGTTCGGTGACCGCGCGATCCGCGACCTCCGCGGAGGGAGCATTCCCTTCCAGGACCGATTCGGTCCGCCGCGCGCGGACCGGCGTGGCGGCCATCGATCCCAGCGCCAGGCGCACATCGGTCCAGGCACCGCCTTCGCCGGGGACCCACGAGAGCGCCATCACCACCTTGCTGATGGCCTGCGCCCGGCGCGTGCCGACCTTGCGGAAGCGCACCTGGCGGCCGGCGTGGAGCGGGAAACGGATGCGCACGATCAGCTCGTCGGGAGCGAGGGCCGTCTCGCGGTAGCCGGTCCAGAAGTCGGACGCCGCCACTCGGCGCTCGCCACGCGACGAGCCGAGCACCAGCTCGGCGTCGGTGGCCAGCAGGACCGGCAGCGTGTCGCCCGCCGGGGACGCGTTGGCCGCGTTGCCGCCAAGCGTGCCGCGGTTCTGGATCTGCGCGGCGCCGATGGTGGCGGCGCACTCCGCCAGTGCCGGCAGGTGCTCGGCCACGTCGGCCGAGCGTCGGATCTGGGTGTAGGTGGTGAGCGCCCCGATCGCCAGGGCGCCGTCGTCCATGCCGACGCCGCGGAGCTCGTCCAGGCCCCACAAGTCGAGCACGCGTTCTGGCGGCTCGCCGATCTCGCCGGTGATCTGGACCAGCAGGTCCGTGCCGCCGGCCATCGGGCGGTGGGGGAGCGCGGCCAGCACCGCGTAGGCCTCGTCAAGGGTGCGCGGGGAAACGACCGGCGGCTCGACAGGCATCGGTTCAGCCTTCGGCCGCGGTCGCCCTGCGCTCCGCGGCGAGGGCAATGGCCTCGATGATCTTCGTGTAGCCGGTGCAGCGGCACAGGTTGCCTGCGATCGCCTCGCGGATGGCGTCCTCGCTCGGGTGCTCACCGGAGGCCAGGAAGGCCTCGCCGGCCATCAGCATGCCCGGGGTGCAGATGCCGCACTGCGCGCCACCGGTCTCCAGGAACGCTGCCTGCAGCTCATTGAGGCGCCCCTCTCGTGCCAGACCCTCGACCGTCTCGACCCGCGCGCCCTGCACCTGGCAGATCGGCACCAGGCACGCGTCCACCACCTCGCCGTCCACAAGCACGCTGCAGGCGCCGCACTCACCCTCGCCGCAGCCCTCCTTGGTGCCGGTCAGCCCAAGGTCCTCGCGCAGGGCGTCGAGCAGGCGCCGCATGCCGGGAGCGCGCACTTCCACCGCCTCGCCGTTCACGCTGAAGCGGAAGGTCATCGGTCCGGGTTTCCCTGCGCGTCGGTGGGGGAGCGCAGCGGGATCTCGTCGCCGCCGGGCGGCAGGTCCTCGATGGGCGGCGTGGCCGGCGACGGCTGCTCCACCGAGATCCCGGGAGGCTGCGGCATCGGTCCACCGGTCAAGGCGGCCAGGATGCGCTCCGGGGTGGCCGGCAGGTCGTGGATCCA
>DASUSP010000038.1:0-4162 GCA_036375035.1 Candidatus Limnocylindria bacterium | reverse complement strand
GCCCGGCTGGGATCCCGGCCGCTCCAGCCGCAGCGGCAGCGGCCGCCGGTCGCGGATCGCCAGCGAGCGATCGCGCTCCAGGTGGTGGCGCTTCAGCCGCGGGTTGAGGGCATCCTCCAGTGCGGTGCCCAGCAGCGTGGTGCCCAGTACCACCCACACGATCGCCAGCCCCGGCGGGATGAGCGCCCACCACGCCCCGGCCGAGATGGCACCGCGGTTGAAGGCGAAGTTCAGCATCTGGCCCCAGCTGATGACGGTCGGGTCGCCGAGGCCGATGAAGGCCAGCGTCGACTCCGACAGGATGGCCAGGCTGATGACCAGCACCGTGTTGGCGATCATCAGCGGCAGGACGGCCGGCACCACGTGGCGGCGCAGGATGTGCACATCCCCGGCACCGATGGCCCGCGCCCGCAGCACGAACTTGCGCTCGCGCACCGACAGCGTCTGCGACCGCACCAGGCGCGCCGTGGTGGCCCATCCCAGGACGCCGATGACCAGGATGATGTTGACAAGCGACTGCCCCACGATGGCCACGATCACGATCTGCAGCGCGATCTCGGGGATGACCAGGAAGAAGTCGGTGATCCGCATCAGAAGTGTGCCGATGCCACCACCGCGGTAGCCGGCCACGATGCCCACCACGCCGCCGATGACTGTGGTGATGGCCGCCGCCGCAAATCCCACGATCAGCGAGACCCGCGCTCCGTAGATCAGCGAGGAGAGGACGTCCTTGCCGCCGTCATCGGTCCCCAGCGGGTGCGCGGCCGACGGCGCCTGGAAGATGTCCAGGATGGTGACCCGCACCGTTGCGTACGGGTCGTAGGGCGCCAGCAGCGGGGCGAAGATGGCGACCAGCACCGCCACCAGCAGCATCCCGCCGCCGATGAGGCCCATCGGCCGGCGCAGGACGGAGCGCCAGCGGCCGACGGAGATCGGCGCGACCGGCGGGGCGGTGGCCTCGACGACCGCGGTCATGCGTGGGTCACCCGGGGATCGAGCCAGCCGTACACCAGGTCGGCGATCACGTTGGCCAGTACCACCGTCACCGCGATGACCAGGAAGGCGCCCTGCAGCACCGGGTAGTCGCGCTGCCCGATGGCGTCGACCGTCAGGTTGCCGATCCCCGGCCAGCTGAAGACCTGCTCGACCTGGATGGTACCCGATACGGTGAAGGCCAGGTTCAGCGCGATCAGGGTGACCATCGGCAGCATGGCGTTGCGCATGGCGTGGTCACGGATGATGCGGAACGTCGACAGCCCCTTGGCCTTGGCGGTGAGGATGTAGTCCTCGCTGAACACGTCCAGCACGCTGCTGCGCATGATCAGCATGTATTCGCCCAGCAGCACCAGGGTGAAGGCCAGGGTGGGCATCGCCAGGTGGCGCAGGATGTCCCACGCCTCTTCCCAGAACGAGGCGTAGCTGGCACCGATGGTCATCCGCCCCGCGGTCGGCAGGTCCAGGTAGTTGGCGCCCACCACCAGCAGGATGATCGCCAGGAAGAAGGTGGGCAGCGACCACATGAAGAGGCTGAACGTCAGCGAGACGACGTCCAGCCCGGTCCCGCGACGCCACGCGGCCAGCAGGCCCAGCGTCGTGCCCAGCACGATCGCCAGCAGCTGGGCCGGCAGCACCAGCCAGATGGTGTTGACCAGGGCGCGGCCCACGAGGTCGATCACCGACTGGTCGCGGTAGTTGTAGCTGGTTCCCAGGTCGCCGCGGCCCAGGGCGCCCAGGTAGGCGAAGTACTGCGAGTCGAACGGGCTCGACGCACCCTCCTCGAAGTTGAGGAGCACCGGCTTGTCCAGCCCGAAGCGCTCGGTCAACGCCACGATCGAGGCCGGGCTGAGCCGCGGGTCGCGGGCCCCGGCCTTGGCCGGATCGCCGGGGAGCACGCGGAAGAGCAGGAAGTTGAAGGTCACGACCACGAAGATCGTGAGCAGCGCCCAGCCGAGCTTGGCGATGAGGTAGCGTCCGCGTCCGGTCATGCGCGCCAGGAAGGCCGTGGACCGATGGCCGATCCCCCGCCGGCCATCGGTCCCTCAGCGCTTCCGAGTCGGGTCGCCTACTCCGCCGGCCGCAGGACGGTCAGCGCCTCCGGCGCCACCAATGTGAGCGTGGGATCGTCGGCGAGCCAGCCGGTGAACGTGTCCGTGCGCCACGCCTCCCGTACCTGCGCGTAGTACGGGATGATGTACGGCACGTCCTCCAGCATCTTCCGCTGCATCTCGTGGATCAGCTCGACCCGCGCGTCGCGGTCGATCTCCACGCCCTGCTGGGCGTACAGCTCGTCGTACTCCGGGTCGCAGTAGCCGGTCTCGCTGTAGCCGGTGGGGATCTCGTCGCAGATGGTGACGCTCATCAGGAAGCCCGGATCGGGATCCGAGCCCCAGCCCCACAGGATGACGTCGTAGTCGAAGGTCGGGCAGCAGATGCTGGTCAGCGTGTCGGCGTCCAGCGCCCCGATCTCCAGGGCCACGCCGACCTGCTCCCACATCCCCGCGATGAGCTCCGCCTCGCGCGGAGCGGTGTCGATGTCATCGGGGAAGTTGAAGCGGAAGGTGAGGTCGCCGGTCGGGCAGTCCTGGTCGGCCAGGCACTCGCGGACGCCGTCCCCGTCGGTGTCCTCGTAGCCGGCGTCGTCGAGCATCGCGTTCGCGGCATCGACGTCGAACTCGTAGTCGGCATCGGTCCCGATGAAGTAGTCGCCCAGGCCGGGCGGCACCATGCCGACGCCCTGGCTGCCCAGGCCAAGCAGCGCGACGTCGATGATCTGCTGCTTGTCCATGGCCATGGCCAGCGCTCGCCGCACCTCGACGTCCTGCAGCGCCGGGTGCCCGCTGCAAACGCCGCCCTCGTCGACCGGGCAGTCCTCGGGACTGACCATGTTGAACAGGATGTCGCGGATGTCGCCGCCGGCTCCCACGTCGGCGATGTGGACCTCGACGTTCTCCGCGTTCTGCAGGGCGGGCACAGCCGTGGCCGGGAACTCGCTGATGGCGTCCACCTCGCCGTTGGTCAGGGCGCTGACGCGGGCGTCAGCGTTGCTGTAGGTCTGGAAGATGACCTCGTCGATATGCGGCGGGCTGTTCCAGTAGTCGGTGTTGGCGCCCAGCCGGGTGAAGGTTCCCTGCTCGTTCTCGATGAGCTTGAACGGCCCGGAGCCGATCATCTCCTCGTTCTCGAAGTCGATCGGATCCTCGACCTCCTCCCAGATGTGCTTGGGCAGGACGTACATGAACACGATGTTCGACTCGAAATTGCCGATCGGCTCGGCGGTGGTCAGGACCACCGTCGTCTCGTCGGGAGCCTCGATCGTCTCGAAGTACGACGCGTACGAGGGCAGGTACGGGAAGTCCTCGGTGTCCTTGTAGAGCTGCATGCTGAACGCGACGTCCTCGGCGGTGACCGGGGTGCCGTCATGGAAGACCGCGTCGTCGCGGATGGTCATGGTCCAGGTCAGCCCGTCGTCGGAGGGGGACCACTCGGTGGCCAGCTCCGGGACGAAGTCGCCGTCCCGGGTGTAGGCGATGGGCGTGTCGTAGACGAGCTCGTAGAGCGTGTAGGCCTCGGTGAGGAGGCCGTTGCCGGGGTTCAGGCTGTCGGGCGAACCACCGATACCGATGCGGACCGTGCCGCCGGTGGGTGCTTCGCCCTCTGACGCCGGGGCGGAGGCGGCACCGCTGGCCGGTGCCGGGCTGGGGGTCCCGCTGGCACCGCACGCCGCGAGCAGGAGCCCAACGATGGTGACCGATACGAGTGCGGGAGCTCGGGAGACCTGGCGCATCGAACCTCTCCAGTGCTGAGCCGTTCTGCGGGGCATGCTGCGGCCGGGCAGGTGCGGCACGTGGCGACCGGCGGACTATGGCACAGCCCACGGAATCCGGTCAACGATTCGGCGAAGTTCCCGGATATCGTGTCCCGGCGTCCGGTCGCGGCGGGATCCGTTGGTCGTCTTCCTGCCGCGTCCCGCCTCCGGCTGGGGCATACTCCGGGCCGCATGCCGACCTCCTCCCCCACCGGCCGCGCGCTGGTCAACGCCCAGCTGGCGATCGAGTCGTTCTGCCTCTCGCCCGACGGCGAGCGAGTGGTCTACGCCCTCCGCCGCGTCCGCCGCGGGCGCTATGTGTCGCACCTGTGGGCTGTCCCCTGGCGAGGCGGACGT
>DASUSP010000037.1:0-10884 GCA_036375035.1 Candidatus Limnocylindria bacterium | reverse complement strand
CGGCGGGAAGCAATACCGCGTCGAGCCGGGCACCACGCTCACCATGGAGCGCATCGGGGCCGAGGCCGGCGCGCCGTTCACCTTCGATCGCGTCCTGCTCATCGGCGACGGCGACCAGGTGACGGTGGGCACCCCCGTGGTGAGCGGCGCGACCGTGAGCGCCACCGTCCTGGGCGAGGAGCTCGGTCCCAAGCTGGTCATTTTCAAGTTCAAGCAGAAGGTCAAGTACCGCCGGCGCACCGGCCACCGGCAGCACCTCGTCCGCGTGCGCATCGACTCCATCAACGCCGATGGATCGGCGAAGCCGCGCTCGAAGGCGAAGGCCACCGAGGCGGAGGAGCCCGGCGAGAAGGCAGAGAAGGTCCAGAAGGCCGAGAAGCCCACCGCCGCCGCCAAGCCACGCGCATCGCGGGCGAAGGCATCGGGCTCCGGGAAGGCCGACGACAAGCCGAAGGCGGCCCGCAAGACGCGGACGACGAAGGCCAAGGCCGAGAAGGCCGACAAGGCCGAGGAGTAGAGCAAGATGGCACATAAGAAGGCCGGCAGCAGCAGCAAGAACGGCCGCGACTCGGCAGGCAAGCGCCTGGGCGTGAAGCGTGGCGACGGGCAGCGCGTGCTCGCCGGCACGATCATCGTGCGGCAGCGCGGCAGCACCTTCGCGCCCGGCCCGAACGTGGGCATGGGTCGCGACTACACGCTCTTCGCCACCGCCGAGGGCCTCGTCAAGTTCAGCCACAGCGCCCGCGACAAGAAGCGGGTCAGCGTCGTGGCGTCCGAGCCGGCCACGTCGGCCTGACGCACGCACCCCAGGAGCCCCAGGTCATGAAGCCAGAGATCCATCCGGAGTACCATCAGGCGCAGGTGCACTGCGTCTGCGGCAGCACCTTCACCGTCGGCTCGACCGCCGAGTCGATCCGCGTCGAGGTCTGCTCGAATTGCCACCCGTTCTACACCGGGACCCAGAACATCGTGGACACCGCGGGCCAGGTGGAGCGCTTCCAGCGCCGCATGGAGCGCGCGGTCAAGTAGCCATGCCACTGCGCCGGCGCCTGACCGGGTGGCCGGCGCAGCTCGTCCCGCACCTCGTCTTCCTCATCCCCGAGCTGCTGATGGCGGCCGGGCCCTTCGTGATCACCGCCGTGGCCCGCGCCGGCGAGCGGCCGCGCTTCCGGATGCCCGACTTCTTCTACGGCGGCCAGGCGCTGATCGAGGGCGTCATGATGCGCGGCCGCACCACGGTGGCCATGAGCGTGCGCCCGCCGTCGGGCGAGATCGTGACGCTCTCCGAGCCGCTGCCCGATGCCCTGGTCCACGGCCGCTGGATCAAGGTCCCCTTCGTGCGGGGCATGTTCGTGCTGTACGAGACGCTGGTCCTGGGCACGCGGATGCTGATGCGTTCGGCGGCGATCGCCGCCGAGGGCGACGACATCGAGATCAGCCGCCCGATGATGATCGGCACGATGGTCTTCTCCATCGGCTTCGCGGTGGCCATCTTCTTCGTGCTGCCGCTCTTCCTGTCGACCTTCGCCGAGGGTGCCACCGAATCGGACATCCTTGCCAACCTGGCCGAGGGCGGCATCCGGCTGGTGGTGTTCATCGCCTACATCGGGCTGATCGGGCTGATGAGCGACATCAAGCGCGTCTTCGCCTACCACGGGGCGGAGCACAAGGCCATCAGCGCCCACGAGGCGCAGCGACCGCTGACGCCCGCCGAGGTGGACCGATTCTCCACGGCGCACACGCGCTGCGGGACCACGTTCCTGCTGATCGTGGTGGTGATCAGCATCTTCTTCTTCAGCCTCATCCCGCGCGCCGGCGTCCCGCTGCCGATCCTCTTCCTGTCCCGGATCGTGCTGATCCCGGTGATCGCCGCGGTCAGCTACGAGCTTGTGCGCTTCGGCGCCAAGCACTACGGCAACCGCCTGGTGCGCGCCGTCTACCAGCCCGGCCTGTGGCTGCAGTCGCTCACCACCCGCCCGCCGGATCACTCCATGCTGGAGGTGAGCATCGCCTCGCTGGAGTCGTGCCTGGCCTCCGACCGCGCCGCCGGGACGCCGGACGTGGAGCCGACCGCCGAGGTGGTCGACGCGACCACTGGCATCCTGCCGGGGCCCTGAGGGCCGGCGTGACGGCCGGCCCGACCGATAGATCGGTTCGATCTTGGCCCGAGCGTGATTCCGGGACACGATTGAGCTGGTCAGTCGGTTCCCCGGGAGCATGACGGGTGCCCCGGGGCACGGCTCACGCTCACAGCTGACCGATAGACCGATCAGATCCGCGCCCGGCGCCGGCTTCCTGCCAATCCCGGACCGATAGACCGGTTCGGCGCCGCCACCAGCCGGTTCGGCACTGCCACCGTCCACCGGCGTGAGCCCGATAATGAACCCGTGATCGATCGACTGCGCGAGCTCGAGGCTCGCTACGAGGAGCTGACCGCGGAGATGGCCTCGCCGGCCGTCGCCGCCGATCCGTCGCGCCTCGGGGACCTGGGCCGCGAGCTGGCGCGCCTGGAGCCGATCGTTGCCGCCATCCGCTCCTACCACGGCGTCCGCGATGAGCTGGCCGGCGCCCGCGAGATGGCGCACGACGCGGACGAGGCCGTGCGCCAGATGGCCCGCGAGGAGCTGGAGACGCTGGAGGCCCGGGAGCGGGACCTGGAGGACGAGCTCAAGGTGCTGCTGGTCCCGCCGGACCCGAACGACGACCGTGACGTGATCCTGGAGGTCCGCGCCGGCACGGGGGGCGACGAGGCCGCGCTCTTCGCCGCCGACCTGTTCCGCATGTACGCCCGCTACGCCGAGTCGCGGCGATGGCAGCTGGAGCTGCTCTCCTCCTCGGAGGGGCCGTCCGGCGGCTTCAAGGAGGCGATCGCCGAGGTCCGCGGCCGAGGGGCCTACTCGCGCCTGAAGTTCGAGTCGGGCGTGCACCGCGTCCAGCGCGTGCCGACCACCGAGGCGCAGGGACGGATCCACACCTCCACCGCCACGGTCAGCGTCCTGCCGGAGGCCGAGGAGGTGGAGCTGGAGATCCCGGAGAAGGACCTGCGCATCGACGTGTATCGGTCCAGTGGCCCCGGCGGGCAGAGCGTGAACACCACCGACAGCGCCGTGCGCATCACTCACCTGCCGACCGGGCTGGTGGTGGCCATCCAGGACGAGAAGAGCCAGCACAAGAACAAGGCCAAGGCCATGGCCGTGCTCCGCGCCCGCCTGCTCGAGATGGAGCAGCAGCGCCAGGCCGAGGAGCGCGGCGAGCAGCGTCGCTCGCAGATCGGCAGCGGGGAGCGCTCCGAGAAGATTCGCACCTACAACTTCCCTGACGACCGCATCACCGACCACCGCATCGGGCTGACCATCCACGGCGTGGCCGGGCTGCTGGAGGGCAACCTGGACCGCATCGTGGACGGGCTGGCGGCGGCCGACCAGGCCGAGCGCCTGGCCCGCGTCACCGGTGACGGGTCCTCCACTGCTTGAACCGATGCCTCCCACCCTCTCCGGGACCGATGCCCGCGGCCTGGTGGCCGCGACGACGGGTCGGCTGCGCGCCTCCGGCTCGCCGAGCCCGCGGCTGGATGCCGAGCTGCTGGTCTCGCACGCCTTCGGCCGCGACCGCGCCTGGCTGCTGGCCCACCCGGAGGCGATCCTCGACTCCGCGGCGGCCGCGGCACTGTCGGACTGGGTGGAGCGCCGGGAATCAGGCGAACCGATCGCCTACATCCGCGGTTTCAAGGAGTGGCACTCGCTGCGGGTGATCACCGACCGTCGGGCGCTGATTCCGCGGCCGGAGACCGAGCTGCTGGTCGATGCGGCGATCGACGAGATCGCCGGGCGGCTGGTCCGCGACACGGAACCGATCGCCGCCTGGGAGGTGGCCACCGGCAGCGGGGCCGTGACGTTGACGCTGGCGCTCCGATTCCGGACCGCCGTGGCCCTGGGCCGCGTACGCCTGGCCGCCAGCGACGTCTCGGCCGAGGCGGTGGAGCTGGCCAGCGAGAACCTGGAGGCGCACGGCGTCGCCGACCTGGTTGCGCTGGGCGTGGGCGACCTGCTTGAGCCGGCGGTCCTGCCTGCACCGCTGCTCCCGGACCTGGTGATCGCCAACCTGCCGTATCTGACCACCGAGGAGGCCTCCACCGGCGAGGGCAGCCTGCGCCACGAGCCGCGCGAGGCGCTGGACGGCGGTCCGGACGGCCTGGCGGTGGTCAGGCGCCTGCTGGACCAGCTACCCGGGCGCCTGGCCGGCGGGGGCGTGGCGCTGCTGGAGATCGGCGCCGGGCAGGCCGACGCGGTCCGCGCCCACGTTGCCGGCTTGGGGATGGACGCCACGGTCGGGACGCTGCGGGACCTCGCCGGCATCGAGCGCGTGGTGCGCGTCGACGGCCCATGACCGATCGCCTGTCACCCACGCCCGATGGCCTGGCCGCGGCCGCCGAGATCCTGCGCGACGGCGGGCTGGTGGCCTTCCCGACGGACACGGTCTACGGCGTTGCGTGCGCCGTGTCGCGGCCGGACCGGCTCAAGGCCCTGTTCGAGCTGAAGCGACGGCCGGTCGACCGTCGCATCCCGATGCTGCTCATCGGGCTGGAGGCCATTCCGCCCGGCTGGCGCGTGGACGAGCGGGCAAGAGCCTTGGCGGGCCGCTTCTGGCCCGGTCCGCTGACCCTGGTGCTGCCGGCGGCCGACGGCGAGGCCACGCAGGCCTTCCGCGCCCCGGATCACCCGGTGGCCCTGGACCTGATTCGCGCCGCCGGTCCGCTGTACGCCACCAGCGCCAACGTCAGCGACGAGCCGGACACGCTGGAGGCCGATGACGTCCTGATCGCCTTCGCCACCCAGCCCGATGGCCTGGACGCCGTGGTGGACGGCGGCCGTGTTCCGGGCGGCGAACCCTCGACGGTACTGGACCTGTCGGTGACGCCGGCGCGTGTGTTGCGCCAGGGACCGATAACGCCCGACGAGATGTCCGCGGTCGTGGAGCTCGGCTGAGCCCTCGCACGCGCGGCTGCGGCTCTAGACTGGCACCGTGAAGGTCGCCATCGGTTCAGACCACGCGGGATTCGCCCTCAAGGGCGAGCTGTGCAACCTGCTCGACGAGCTGCGGATCGAGTACCGCGACTTCGGCACCTTCTCCGAGGAGCCGGTCGACTACCCGGACTTCATCGCGCCGGTGGCGCGCGCCGTGGCCCGTGGCGAGTACCGCTTCGGCATCGTGCTGGGCGGCAGTGGCACCGGCGAGGCGATCGTGGCCAACAAGGTGCGCGGCATCCGCTGCGTCCAGGCCACCAACCCCGTGGTGGCGCGCCTGGCCCGCGAGCACAACGACGCCAACGTGATCAGCTTCGGCGGGCGGGTCGTGGGCACCGAGGTCGCCAAGGCCTGCGTGCGCGAGTTCCTCAGCGCCGAGTTCCAGGCCGGACGCCACGTGCCGCGGGTGGCAAAGATCGCCCACATCGAGGCCGAGGAGGCCGGGCACTAGGCCGATGGCGGTCGCGCTCGACGACCGCGACCGCTCGCTACTGTCCGGCGAGCAGGGCGCTGGCGCCGCCCTGGCCATGCGCCTGGTGCTGCGCGCCGCCGAGGCGCTCGGCGCCGAGCGCCTGATCCCCATCACCGGCGCCCACGTCGACTCCTGCCTCTACCACGGCCAGGCCACCCTGGACTTCGTCAAGCGGCTGCTGGAGGGCGGCGCCAGCGTTTCGGTGTCTACCACCCTGAACGTGGGGACGCTGGACCTGCTGCACCCCGAGCTGTGGCGCGGCGACCCGCAGACCGCCGAACGCGGCCGGCGTCTGATGGATGCGTACCGCGCGCTCGGCTGCCGCCCGACCTTCACCTGCGCCCCCTACCAGCTGGCCGACGCGCGGCCGGGCCTCGGGGAGCAGGTGGCTTGGGCGGAGTCGAACGCGATCGTCTTCTGCAACTCGGTGCTCGGCGCGCGAACAGAGCGCTACGGCGACTTCAGCGACATCGCCTGCGCGATCACCGGTCGAGTCCCCGACGCCGGCCTGCACCGGACCGATGCCCGTCGCGCCACCCTCGTGCTCCGCCTCGCCGCCGACGTCCCGGCGCGGCTCCTCGAGGCGGACGCCCTGTACCCGGTCCTGGGGGTGGTCCTCGGGCGGCGCGCCGGGGGCCGCGTGGCGGTGCTGGACGGACTGCCGCCGAACCTGTCCGAGGACCGGCTGAAGGCCGTCGGGGCGGCCGCCGCCTCCTCCGGGGCGGTGGCCATGTTCCACGCGGTCGGCTCAACACCGGAGGCCACGACCCTCGCCGACGCGCTGCAGGGAGGGCCGCCGGACCTGGAGGCGGAAGTCGGGCTGGCGGAGCTGCTGGCCGCGCGCGACGCGCTCGGCGGCGCCGCGGACGCGCCGCCCGGCTCACCGATCGGCGCCGTCTCACTTGGGACGCCGCACGCCTCGCTGGCCGAGCTGCGGGCGATCGCCGCCGAGCTGGACGGCGACCGCGTGGCGCCCGGCGTGGAGCTGCTCATCTCGACCGGCCGGGACGTGCTGGCCGACGCCGAGCGGGAAGGGGTCGCGCGGCGGCTGCGGGACGCGGGGGCGGAGCTGCTGGTCGACACCTGCAGCTACCTTGGGCCGATCCTGCGGCCGACGCCGCTGCCGGTGATGACCGACTCCGCAAAGTGGGCCTGGTACGCGCCGGCGAACATCGGTGCCCGGGTGGCCTTCAGTTCGCAGCGCGAGTGCGTTCGCTCCGCCGTGGCCGGCCGCGTCTGGCGGGACGCCGAGCTGTGGGGCGGGCGATGAGGGGACGCGTCCTCGCCCCCGGGGCCGCGACCGGGCGTGCCCTGGTGCTGACCGAGCCGCTCTCGCTGTGGGGCGGACTGGACCCGTCGAGCGGGCTCCTGATCGACCCGCATCACCCGCAACGCGGCGCCTCGCTGGCCGGCCGCGTCGTGGTCATGCCCGCCGCGCGGGGATCGTCGTCCTCGTCATCGGTCCTGGCCGAGGCGGCGCGGGCCGGGGTTGCGCCCGCGGCCCTGCTGCTGGGGGAGCCGGACCTGATCCTGGCCGTCGGGGCCGCGGTGGCCGAGGAGCTGTACGGCGTTCGTATCCCGGTCCTGGCGCTGCCGCCCGAGGAGCTGGCCGCCGTCCCGGACGGGGCGTCGCTCACCGTGGGCGAGGACGGAACCGTCTCCGGCGACGCGGTATAGTCGCGATCCCATGTCCCGAGCGCCCGACCTGCGGGTGGTCCCGCTGGCCGACCAACACCTGGACGCCGCCGCAGCCCTGCTGGCCGAGCGCCAGGCCAGGCTGCGCGCGGTACGCCCCGAGCTGCCAGCCTCGTTCACCGAGGGCGCCGCCTGCCGACCGCTGATCGCCTCCCTGCTCGAGAAGCCCGGCGCGCACGGCGTGCTGGCGCTCGTGGACGACCGGCCCGCCGGCTACCTGGCCGGGTACCCGCGCACGGAGCCGATCTGGGGGCGCGCCTGCTGGAGCCCTTTCGAGGGCAGCGCCCTGGCTCCGGACCTGGACGCCGAGCACGTCCGCGACCTCTACGCTGCCTGGTCCGAGCATTTCGTGCGCAGCGGGCACTTTCTCCAGTACGTGCACGCCCCTGTCGACGATCCCGACCTGATGGCGGCCTGGGTGCGCACCGGCTTCGGGCAGATGCAGGCCCACGCCGTCCGCGACCTGGACCTCAGCAACGACCCGCCCGCCGGGGTGACGGTGCGCCGCGCTGCCCCGGCGGACATCGACGCGGTGGAACCGCTGCTCCCGTTGATCGCCCACGCCCTGATGCGCCCACCCGCGTACGCGATCAGCCTGCCGGAGACGATCCCCACCTACCGCGACTCCTGGCTCGAGGAGCTCGCCGACCCCGCCGGCCGCCATTGGCTGGCCGAGGAAGGTGGACGCGCCCTGGCCATGGCCTCGTTCTACGACGCGGATCCCGAACCGATGGTGCCCACCGGCGCCTGGTACCTGGCCGTGGCCATGACCCTGTCCGAGGCCCGCGGTCGCGGCCTGATGGGCGCGCTGCTGGCCGCCGGGTTCGCCGCAGCCCGCGAGGCGGGCGCGACCCATTGCATCACCGACTGGCGGACGGCCTCGCTGCCCACCCATCGGTCCTGGACGGCGCTCGGCTTCCGCCCGACGCACTACCGGATGCACCGCCACATCGACGAGCGCATCGCCTGGGCCGCTCCGCGCTGAGGCGCGTGACCTGCGGGACTTGCCCTGGACGGCCATCAGGCCGATGCTGAGCCTGTGAGCGACGCGAATGCACCAACCCGAGTCGTCCGGCCCGAGGTCGTCACCGCGGCCGCGCGGATCCCGCACCTAGGCTTCCTGCTGGTCAGCCCCTTCCCGCCCGGCGCCGAGCAGAGCCAGCTGACCGTCGCCCTGCGGCGCACGCCAACGCAGGCCCACTTCGACCCCGAGACGGTGCGCTACTGGCAGACCGGTAGCGATCGCCGCGGCCATGCGCAGGAGCTGACCGCCGGCAGCCCCATGCCGCGGGTCGGCACCTTCACCTGGGGCAAGATCGAGGTGGTCGATCGCTTCGGCGTGGAAAACGACTTCGTCACCCTCGGCGGGCAGCTGATCGCCGATCGGCTGGACCCCGAGCTGGCCGTCGCGGTCTTCCGCTCCCCGGCGCCGATCCTGCGCATGGGCGGCCACTCGCAGGCGGAGGACCGCATGGCGCTGGAGCTGGCGGCGTTCTTCGGCCGCGCCATGGTCCCCATTGACTTCGACCCGGGGGTCGAGGAGGCGATCGCCGTCGCTGACCCGCTGACTCGCTACGCGGGCTTCGTGGCCTTCGAGTCGGAGCGTTACCACACCCACCAGGTCCTGCGGCAGGAGCACCCGGTCCTGGCGAATCTCCTGGCCGAGGAGGCGCAGCGGCTGCGCGCCACGCACCCGGAGGCGTGGGAACGCGGCACCGCCCTGCTCGGCCGTTTGAATCTCGCGCGCTAGGGCCCGACCTCGAACGTCTCGCCCAGCACGATGCGCTGCGCGACCCCGTCCACGTGGTTGAAGCAGGCGACGCCGGAGGTGCCCGCGGCAACGTCCACGATGCTCTCCATGCCGGGGCCCGGGAAGCCGGGGACCAGCAGGTCCACGAAGTCCGGGTTCGGCGTTCCCACCTCGTACGACGCGACGAACTCCTCCACGTCCTGCCACGTCGCTCCCGGGCGAGGGCTGATGATCGCTACGCCCGCGTCCGAGTCGGTGCGGTTCGAGAAGCCGACCCGCAGCGGGCCGGCGTGGAGATCGAACGCCCCGGCGACCGTGCATCGCGAGCCGTCATAGCTGACCGATAGCGGGCCAGCCGGGCTGAAGCCGCTGGCGCGGTCCGCGCCGCGGCGGAGACCGGCCAGGAACGCAGTCACGAAGCGATCACGGGAGGCCGAGACAGCCACCTGGACCTCGGTGCCGTCCCCGTCAGCAATGGTGCGTCCGAGCTCAGCCCCCTCATCAGTCCCGACGCGGACCCGCATGCCCCGCACCTCGACGACCTCGGGATCCTCCAGGAAGGCCGCCGCCAGCGGGTCCCAGAAGAACTGGTTGCCATTGACCAGGAAGCCGTTGCGGACCAGCAGCTCGTAGGTCACGTCCGCGGCGGCCGCCCCGTGGTCGCTCGAGAGCTGCCCGAAGAACCGCCCGTCGATCGGCACGTCGTCGGTGGCGTCCAGCGGCACCAGCACCACCGGGACTCCGCTGTCCAGGACCGCCGCCACTGCCCCCGGGTCCGCCCAGACGTTCCATTCCGGCGATCCGGTGGTCGGGTCGTTCACGTTGCCCGGCACCTCGAAGGCACCGGCCATCATGACCACCCGGCCGATGCCTTCCGCCAGGCCGGGATCCGCCTCCAGGGCGCGGGCCACGTTCGTCAGCGGACCCAGGGTCAGGATGTCGACCGGTTCATCGGCCCCGGCGACGGCATCAGCCAGGAGGGAGACCGCATCCTGCGGCGTCGCCTCGTCCCCATCCGCCGCCAGGCGAACGCCGTACATCGCGTCGGAGGGCAGGCGCCAGCCATCGGGGAAGGGATGGCCGCCGCCGACCGGGCTCTCGTCGCCGCAGCCGACCGGCACGTCGCCCATCTTCAGCTCGGCGAGCAGTCGCTGTGCGTTCGTCGCCCCCTGGGGGCAGTGAGCGACCCCGGTCCCGGGCACAGTCACGCCGACCAGCTCGTAGTTGGGGAGCCCGGCGACGTAGGCCAGCGCCATGACGTCGGACGAGTCCATGTCCAGGTCCACGACCAGCGGACGCGGGTCTTCGACGGTCGGGACCGAAGGGCCGGCGCAGGCGGCCAGGGCCAGCGTCCCGGCCATGGCCAGCATGGCAGCAGCGCGAAGGGTACCCATCGGGGAGTCTCCGAAATGGCTGAGAGAGGGAGCGTGGTCCCCGGTACAGGTTTGGAGGAAGTGCCGTCCGGACCTGAGCGCGGCGCCATTCGGCACGGACGCATCGGTCTACACTCGTGGGTGCCAACCGCGCGCTGAGGAATCACGAGGACCGATGGACGCCTGGGCACCGCTCGAGACCGAGGATCCCGAGATCTACGCCGTCGTGCGCGACGAGGAGGAGCGCACCCGTTCGCACCTGGAGCTGATCGCGTCGGAGAGCTATCCCTCCCTGGCCGTGCTGCAGGCCACCGGCAGCATCCTGACCGGCAAATACGCGGAGGGCTACCCGGGACGCCGCTACTACGGTGGCTGCGAGATCGTCGACCGCGGCGAGGAGCTGGCGCGCTCGCGCGCCAGGGAGCTGTTCGGCGCCGAGCACGCCAACGTGCAGCCGCACGCCGGGGCGCAGGCCAACATGGCCGTCTACCACGCCCTGCTGGAGCGCGGCGACACGGTGATGGGCCTCTCCCTGGACCAGGGCGGCCACCTGACCCACGGCTCGCCGGT